>CAITDW010000060.1 GCA_903891235.1 uncultured Candidatus Saccharibacteria bacterium | reverse complement strand
TTTCAGCTTTTACGTGTTTCAAATAGGCATTTGCTGCCAATATAAGATTTGTTGCCTCTTTTTTATCTACTTTTTGAAAATTTTCATTGTTATGAGCTTTAATAATACCATCTGGTCTAATACTATATCTGGTCGTAACTACTTGTTTCACTCCTCTAATGTCAGTCCATTCCTCATGCCAAATCCAAGTGTGTTTATCTAAGCAGAAAAATTCTCTTCGATCATTTTTCTTAACATCACCGAATAATTGACCACCAAGTTTAGCTTCCTTGTGTATGAGATCGCGGTTTAACTTAGATAAATATTGTTGATAACGTTGCTGTGAGATTCCTTGAAAAATGTTTAGCATATTATCCCTGTTCTGACTGTTTAAGAAGCCGGAGAGTCCTGATTATATTCAATTACTGGATTTTCTGGAGAATTGAAGTCCATCTCGACTCCAAGTATTTGAGCGTGCAAACTTAAAGTAAGCCCTGCTTGATTGAGGACATTAATTCTATGATTTATAATCACTTCTAATTCAGGATTATTGTTACGTCGTTCTGGATTTGTCATAGTTCCCTTTATTGCTTATTTAATGTGAAACAGAGATAAAGCGTTTTTAGTTGTGGACTCTGAAATCGTTTCAATAGATTCGTTTCGGAGTTTTGCTAAAAAATCTGCGATATTTGTCACATGTTTTAACTGGGCAATTGTACCTCGAAATGGTACCGGTGTCAAGAACGGAGCATCAGTTTCAAGCAGCATGCCATCAAGTGGAACAGCCTTAATAGCATCTAATTGATGGTTTTTTTTAGTAAAAGTTGTAATACCATTTAAGCCAACATAGAGGCCTCTAGCTAAAATTTGCTCCAAATCCCCTGTTCTAGCCGTAAAACTGTGGATAACTCCCCTAATGCCATCAAATTCGTCTAGTATGGGCCAAAAATCTTCAAAAGCTTCTCTAACATGAAAGATAAGTGGTAAATTGTGTTTTTTCGCTAGTTTGAGCTGAAATCTTAGTAATTCTTTTTGATCTTCTTTGTTTGAATGCTCATAGAAGTAATCAAGTCCACATTCACCAACGGCAACAACTTTATCTTTTTCTGCTAAACTAGCAAATTCTTCTAATTTTGTCTGGTTTTTCACATAATCCTTAGCCTCATGAGGATGAATACCGATTGAGGCATAAATATTATCGTGTTTTTGAGCAAAATCTATAGCTAAAATACTATCTGGTAAATCAGTGCCAACGCAAATTGCCCTAGTTACTTGATATTCTTTAGCGGTTAGAATGACTTCTTCAGGATCAAGGCCATAATTAAGGGAATGGATATGACAGTGAGTGTCGATGAATTCCATGAATTTTTAACTACTGATTTACTTTTTTAATATCTATTCGAGGGAAAAGTTGAGCTTTGAGAGGTCGAATAACCCCATCCTGAAAAATATATCTGATCTTTGATGCTGAATCAGGCAAGAACGGTTCAAGTAAATCAGCAATTGATATCAAACTACTAGCCATATATGCAAGTACTTCTCTTAAATGATTATTGTCATTGTCTTTTGCTATCATCCATGGCTTTTCCTCATCAATATACTGATTGAGACCTTTAATTTGGTGAAATATATGATCTAAGGCTCTATCAAACTGACAGTTTTCTATTGCTTCTTGATACGGGCCAATATCATGATCTGCTTTTGTCATTTCACCAATCAGGCCTTTTTGATATTTAACAATCATAGAGGCAGTTCTCTGAACGGCATTACCTAACTGATTAGCAAGCTCATTATTATAAGCTGCGTTCATAAGTTCCCAGGTGAAATCTCCATCATTATAACTAGGAATATGTCTTAAGAAGAAGTATCTGAAGCCATCTACGCCATAATGATCAACAATCTCTTTAGGATGTATACCATTACCCACTGATTTGCTCATGATTTGGCCGTCAACATAAACAAAACTATGCACATAAAGCTTTTTGGGTAGTGGTAGATTCAAGCTCATTAGCATTGCTGGCCAAATTGCTGCATGAAAACGAATTATATCCTTACCTACAATCTGAACATCTGGTGGCCAGAAATTTTTAAAATCTACATTTTCTGGATAACCAATTACAGTTAAGTAATTCATTAAAGCCTCAAACCATACATACATTACCTGGTTTGAATCACCTGGCACTGGAATTCCCCATTCCAATTTATTTTTTGGCCTAGAAATACTAATGTCATTCAACCCATCTCTCAGTAGTGAAGTAATTTCATTTTTCTTAGATTCTGGAATAATTTCAAAACTATTGCTATCTATAGCGTCAAGAATCGGTTGCGTATATTTAGAAAGATTAAAGAAATAGTTATCTTCTTCAAGTCGTTGATAAGCTTGAGGATGCGATGGATCAGTCCTAGCCTGATCAATTTGTCCTTCAGGTACAAATTCTTCTTGCTTGACATCATACCAGCCAGAATATTTACCTTTATATATATCATGTTCTAAGTTCTTCCAAATTATAGCCGCTCTTTCAATATGCCCCTGATCAGTTGTCCTGACAAACCTATCATTACTGATGTTTAGTAGCTTTTGAAGATCTTTGAATTGATTAGAAATATTCTCAGTAAATTGAGCAGGAGTTATTTTTAACTCAGCAGCTTTTTGGGCAACTTTCTCGCCATGTTCATCAGTACCAGTACTAAAAATTACAGTTTTACCAGACTGGCGATTATAGCGTGCTAGAACGTCAGACATAACAAATTCTAAAGCATGACCAAGGTGAGGCGCACCATTAGCATATGGTATAGATGTTGTTATGTAATAATTATTGTCTTGTTGCATTGATAAGCCTTGTTATTAATTTGTCCTCAATATCAGTCAACTAGATTATAGACGAACTCAATCAATCTATAAACAGTTTTTTTTGGGAATTAGTTTGTTCTTATGTCTCTTCGATTGAAACCAATCAAACTAATTATTAATGCAAAAAAGCCAAATATAACTAATATTAGTATATATTTTTTGTTGATTGTTAAGCCTGTAGAATAGTAGTGAAAGAGTGAAAGTTTTTCTACAGTCTTCAAGCTCTCAACAGTTCCAACCATAGTTGTTAATAGATAACTCAAAAAAGCAAAGACAGATGGAACACCAATTGTTAGGCCGGCACGACCAGACAATGAACCAAATACTAGAGATATTAATCCAAAATCCAAACAAATAAGAAAACTATTTAAAGATAATATTAACAGTTGATGATATGAAAAAGTGTAGTGGATTAAGTGCAGTCCTAATAAGATACCTAGATCAATAGCAATAATTCCAATTATTATAATGACAAATGCAGCTAATATCTTATTAATTAGGATTTTAGATCGACTATTATTGAGAGCAAGAGATGTTTCGGTTATACCTTTTCTCTCATCGACAGAAGTAAGATTACTGAAAATATAAATTGATAGGATGATTACTAACAAAGGAACTCTGAGTGAGAATATCTGCTGAGATATATAACCAGAAATTGTAGTCCACGAAGTTGTATCGCCAATTAATTTTTGAACTGGAGGAGGTAGTGAACTAAAAGAGCTTACAATATTCCCAGATTTGAAAGCTGGGAAGAAATACATCATCAAAACTCCAAGACCACATAGACCAAAAAACCACCACAAAATAACAAATCGTTTCTGGAATAAAATTTTAGTCATTTGAAATCTCATGATTCAGTATTTCCCGATTTTGTGGGTTTATATAGGTCAATAAATATTTCTTCTAGCTCTGGTTCCTTAATAGTTAAATCATCAATTTTATGGACGGATAAGTAATCGATTAGTTTATTTACATCTCCAGAAAAGCCAAGTTCCATAAAATCATCAGATTGATTAATTAGATTAA
This sequence comes from uncultured Candidatus Saccharibacteria bacterium, assembly GCA_903891235.1. Lineage (GTDB taxonomy): Bacteria > Patescibacteriota > Saccharimonadia > Saccharimonadales > UBA4665 > CAIYEO01. The sequence continues at coordinate 6,775 of CAITDW010000060.1, read as the reverse complement.
GGCCTGGCAAGCTGTTATGTTGATGTTTAATTTTTTCTAAAGCTTTAGGATCGGCTTTAATGATAATCTTTTTTCTTGCCGATGAAGTTATTTCTTTAACATCTTTGACACCGATTATACTACCCTCTTTTATAAAACAGACCCTATCGCAAAGTTCTTGAACCTCTTCTAGTATATGAGATGACATAAAAACAGTACCGCCCTTTTTTTTAAAGGTTTTAATAAGTTTTATAAAGATTTGCTGGACCAAAGGATCAAAGCCTTGGGTTGGCTCATCGAGTATTAATAGTTTTGGATTATGCATTAGAGCACTAATCAAACCAATCTTCTGACGATTTCCAGAAGATAATTTAGAAATTTTAGTTTTTAAATCTATTTTGAGTAAGTCTGCTAAAAAATTTGCATTAGCCATTGATTTTTTATGATATCTTGAATTAACAAATTTTAGGTATTGTTCGCCTGAAAGATCACTATCAAGTGTCATTTCTCCAGACAAATAGCCAATTTTTGGATGCGTCTTACTGATTTTTTTATTTGATTCGCCAAAAATTTCAACATAGCCATTGTCTGCACGAAGAATATCTAAAATGATTCTAATTGTAGTAGTTTTACCCGCTCCATTCGGGCCTAAAAAACCATATATTTCGCCCTGATTAACTTCTAGAGTTAATCCTCTTAATATTCTATTTTTTTTAAATGATTTATCTATATCTACTAGTTTAATAGCATAAGCAACGTCTTCCATATAAATAGACTAGCACAAAAATTGTGCTAGTCTATAATACTAATCTAAAATATTAACTATAAATTAATATCTTCGATCACGACTTTGGTAGCCACCACCGCCGCCACCCGAGTTGTTTCCACCTCGGAATGAATCTCTTGGTCGTTCTTCACGAGGTCGAGCTTCACTAACGTTAATAGCTCTTCCTGAAAGTTCTTTACCGTTTAATTCATCGATTGCCTTCTTAGCTTCGTCATCAGTAGACATTTCTACGAATCCGAAACCTTTAGACTGACCGCTTGCGCGATCCATGATGACATTTGCTGATACAACTGTACCAACTGTTTCAAAGAATTCCTTCAATGAATCATCGTTTACTGAATAAGCTAATGAGCCTATAAAGAGTTTATTTGCCATTTTCTTTTCTCCTATTTTTAGCGCGAGAGGGAAACTGGCAAACAGTTAGCTGCTCCTCGAATCACTTACTTTTATTAATCTAGAACCTAACAATTTACGTTTAAGCAGCTTTATCTAGTTTCTAGACTATAACATAAGCAAGCTAAAAAGGGAAATTATTTTTAGATAGTCTTATATTGGGTTATAATTTGAAAATATGACTAGTACTCCCAAGTTAGCTATTTTCGATATTGATGGAACAATCGCCAGCAATAGTATAATTTCGCCAGAGGTAAAAAAAGGCTTTACAAACTTACACAATAAGGGTTGCAAAACGTCTCTTTCTACTGGTAATGGTTTTGTTAAAACAAAATTAATTTTTGGTGATGATTTTGAAAAATTAATATCCCAAGATTCACTTATAATAGTTGAGCACGGAACGAAGATCGTAAATCCTAAAGGTGAGTTAATATTTGGTGATTTTTTTAATGAGTCTGAAATTGACCATATAATAGATTTTTTAAGAGCAAATCTGAGTTTATTCAGACTGGTTTGGTTTAATCCAATCGATGTTAGTAAAGAATGTGGGTGTTGATGGTGTACTGGAATGTGTTGGTACTGACGAATCAATGAAAACCGCTGCTGGGATAGCACGACCAGGCTCGTCCATTGGGGTGGTTGGTCATCCTGCTCATGCTGAAGTACCATATGCTGAAATATTCTTTAAGAATGTTACTCTTCGAGAGTCTTAACCACCAGATCGGCCGCCTCCATCCGTTTAGGATCAACGTACGAGACCGTCAGAGCCACGCACTTGGCACCGGCATTGTGAGCCGCTAGGAGTCCGGATGGTGCATCCTCAATGACAACACAGTGGCGGGGATCACGACTCAGCTCCTTGGCTGCGAAGAGATAGACCTCGGGATTCGGTTTATGATGTACCACTTCACCGCGACTGACGATAGTGTCGAAGTAGTGAATTAGCCCAGCGGTGTTGAGACGCTTCAGGGCAACCTCGCGCGGCGAGCTGGTCCCAACCGCAATCGGTACCTTGAGCCGTTGGAGCTCCTCGATCAACCTAACGACACCGGGTTTCGGCTTAACGTGTGCCTGTAGGCGATCCTGAATCTTGGCGATAGTCGCCTCGAACTAAGGGACCTCGAGCTTGAGCCCGTAACGCTGATTGATCATCTCAAGCTGGTCCGGCAGAGCTCTCCCCACGAAGTCGGCGATCTCGTCGTTGTGGATCTGCACGCCATACTTGGCCAAGACCTCGTTATGCGCCTGCCAGTTACGCCCCACCGTATCGACGAGCACGCCGTCCATGTCGAAGATAACGCCGAGGGCTCGTGGATTCATATAAGCAGTATAGCTTATTGCGTGACGGTACCGGAACTATCCGTGCTACTCGAGCCACCACCCGGTGCACCCCCGCCGAAGGTTGGATTGAGGCGAATGCTCGTGGCCGTAACCGTGCCGTCGCTACCGGTCGAGCCCATCACGATGACGGTGTCGCCCGTAGCAATGGCACTGATCGACGAGGTTGCTCCCGTTCCGTCGGTGACGGTTGGATTGCCACTTAGGGAGACGGTGACGTTGGCACCCGTACGACTGTTGGCCACCACCATCGAGGTCGTGCCGTTGATACTCGAGACGGTCCCGAAGGTCCCCCCACCGTGACGGAACCCGCCGCCACTTCCACCGGGGCCGTAACCACCACTGGTCGCTGCCGTAGTACTGGCCGTCTTACTGCCGAGACTCTTCTGCACCTGCATACCACCGACAAAGCCGAGACCGACCAGCAGGATTGCGGCCACGACCATTACAATTGGATCACGTTTCATCTTCATGACTATGATTAAACCAGGCTTTTCTGAGAAAAGACTTAAGCGAAGCGAATAATACAGAGACTGCCGACGATCAGGCAGTAGATAGCGAAGGGCGTCAGGGTGCGGGTCTGAAAGTAACGGGTTAGGAAGCGAATCGAGGCGTAAGCGGTCAGGCCGGCCACGATCATACCGACGATGATCTGGCCATGCATATGGGCCGTCTCGTGACCGACCAGTGCCGGGAGCTCAAAGACACCGGCAGCGAAGATGACCGGCGTCGCCAGTAAGAAGGCGAAGCGCAGGGCGTCCTCGTGATTCAGGCCCCGAACTAACCCACCAACCAGCGTGATACCTGATCGAGAGATACCAGCCAACAGCGCAAAGACCTGGAAGAAACCGATGATCCCCCCTTCCCCATAGCTCATGGTATCGAGCTTACGGTGGACATAGCCCTTCTTCTTTAAGAATGTTACTCTTCGAGGCGGTATAGCACCAGCAAGGCTATATATACCTGAACTTATGCTACAGAACAAATTGACAAATGTATCCTTAAAACTAAAGGACTACGTAAAAGTAGAGAATCTTAAACTAGCTTTTACCCGCACCGAAACTAATGTCATATTCCAAGATTCTATGATGGAGTTTATCAAAAACAATGTGAACAAAGGTTTGGCTGTTCTTGAAGTTGCTCAGAAATTAAATATTAACTTGAAGGATGTACTGGTTGCAGGCAATGCCATCAATGATGTAGAAATGTTAGATATCGATGCCGGAATGAAGGTTTTAGTTTCAAATTATGAGGTACGAAAAAATATCTTAGCCTATATATCTGATCCTAATTCTGTAAAAAGTGTTGAAACGCCTGAGGAATTAGGTAAATTACTACAGTCTCTTTAAGCGAATCTTGTAACGACAAACATGAAAACAGCACCAAAAATTGTCAATCCTATCATAGTCTTTGTACTTCCGTCTTCATGAGCCTGAGGTAAAATATCACTTGCTCCAATATATAATAGGAATCCTGCAAAAAAGCCAAGATAAATTACTAAATTAGCTTCTGAAAGATGGAATAAACGAGTAGACAGAACTCCGAGTATTGGAGCTATTGCATCCAAAAATAGTAACTTTAAAGCTTTCATATTTTTATTCTTATTAATAAGCACTAAGTTAACTGTGTTCAGACCATCAGCAAAGTCGTGGCCTATAACTGCTATCGCGACAGCAACTCCAACGGTTGCATTAATCTGAAACCCTAAACCTATACCAACACCATCCAAAAAACTATGACCGGACAGAGCTAGGGCAGACAAAACTCCTACCTTAGGATGATGATGTGGTCCGTACTGAGTTTCTTCTGCATGATGCATTAGGAGTAGTTTTTCAGAAATATGAAATACTAAAAATCCTACAACTAAAGCAACCATCGGGACTGTTGAGCTAATATTTTGAGTAGAAATAATTTTAAAAATTTCAGGTAATAGGTCAAATGCAACAACGCCAATAATAATTCCAGCTGTAAAGCTCATAACCTTCTTAATCCATTTTTGTTTTTTAAGCGCAAAAATTCCACCACTCAGAGTAGATAAGAAAGTAAAAATAGATAAAATAATAGGAGTCATGTGTTTCTTCTCGTTTTAATAATACAGTATAGAAATTAACAAGTTCAATCTTTTAACAAAAAAGACTTTCTGAAAAATGTTTCGAAAGTCTCTTGTGGTGGAGCTGGTGAGCACTGCCCTCACGTCCGAAGGTTTATTGATTGCCGATCTTCTACAGGCATAGATAGTTTGGTGATTTTTCTTGGTCTTTGAACAAGAAACTATCAAAATTCAAAGCCCAATATATCTATGAAATCTTATTGTCTATTCTAGATTAAAAATAGACAGGCATCCAGATGATATGACGTCGTTAGTTAATACCTGGAATCTTAACATTCAACGGCTGTAGCGTTTAGGCTACAGCTGGTGCGAAAGCACTTACAGCAAAAGGATTAAATCCTCTTACAGCAGTTGCTACGCGGTTCAAAACTTTTGCAGTTATTGAATTTTGCCGTATAACGCTCAGCGAGCGACCTGCCAATCAAGCCAATAAAGTCCTACGTCAAGCTTAAATTCAGCCCCGTAAGTGTTAATTATAACACATTTTAAGATGCCTGGCGATTATATTTATGGGCACTTTTACATTGAATAAAAGTATCTATTTAACTTAACTAAAGTTCTAATTTACTTCATTATGAGGAAGCTCTTAAACCCTACCATCAATTCCACCTAAATATATGGGTGGCTGTAAGTCTAAGCCTGATGGTTGATCTCTTTCTAACATTACTAAATTCTTCTATTTGAGAGACACCTTAGCTTATCAATTTTCTATTTATTGTTTCTGAATCTTGGTTCTCGAGTGGGTTATTAGGTTGGTAAGGTCTGAGGAATGATGATTGTTTATCTCTTAGATCTTGAGCTCTTGTTTCAGCAAATTCAAGGGATTCTTTGAATAATGCTATTTGCTCTTCCATTATTTCACCAATTGTCTTATCCGTTGAACCCTCATACCCTTTTAAGAATTTCTGTTTAAATTCATATGCATCATATGGTTCTATTCTGCTTGCTTTTATGGCAAATGGTATACCTTTATCTATGCTATTAACTGGAACACCCCTTTTTTCTTCTATACATTGTTCTAATATATCGATCGATCCCTATCAACTTCTACTATTTGTTTTCCATACCTATATGGTATCTAGTAGATTACTTTTGGGAAGATATAATTACTTATTTATGCTTCCATGCTTATATTACTAATTAATGACGATAATCTAGACTTCTCTTTGGAATCTATCGATTCTAAGATTTTTTTACTAAATATTTCAAGGGATGAATAAGCAGCATCATGTATTCTCCCGCCTTTTGGAGAAATAATTGTGATGTGCTCTCTTCTATTCTTAGGATTAATAGTGGTTGATATAAGTCCGTCCGATCTTAGAATTTTAATCTGTCGACTAACACTTGCTTCGGTTTGTCCAAGCAAACTTGAGAGTTGTTTCTGAGTATATTTTGGGTTCTTATCTAGAGCTTCTAGGATTTTATATTGAGAAAAGCCAATACCAAATTTCTCGAAAAGTATTTGATCGAAGTTTCTTTCAATACGGAAGGTGAGTCTCTGGAGATTTATTATTAACGAAATATCTTGATCAGACATGATTATATATATCTTATTTAATAACACTTAACAAGTCAAGTATTATATTATTGATTCTGTAATTGCAGCATTTGTGATGCTAGCCCAGTTGTCTAGTGTTAATTCCTGGGCACGAATATCTGGAGAAATATTCGAATCATTTAATAATTTTTCACAAGTTATCTTGTCTATTCCAAGCCCTGAACTTAATGAGTTTAATAGTTTTTTTCGTCTTTGCCCAAATCCAGCCTTAACAACTTTAAAATATTGTTTAGAATCCATATTTTCGAATAACGGTTTTTCTCTTCTTTCTAAAATTACAACTTGCGAATCAACTTTAGGAGGAGGATCAAAAAGTAGCGCTGGAACAATAATGCCCAATGAAACACGGTTATAATACTGAACGCTAACACTTAGTAAGCTCATGGATCCAGGACCAGCCTCGATTCGCTGAGCAACTTCTTTTTGAACTAGGATGGCTGCTTTGGAAAATGGATTAGATGATTCAGACAATACCCTAAATAGTTTACTTGTTAAGTAATATGGTATGTTGGCAATTACCTTATAATCCTTAGGCAGACTAGTTAAATCAAATTTTAATATATCCTGGTTAACAATGGTTAGGTTTGGGGATTTTATAGATTGCTGAAGA
>CAITDW010000059.1 GCA_903891235.1 uncultured Candidatus Saccharibacteria bacterium | reverse complement strand
GTTGCGCTTGCAGGATGATTGAATAGCCCAATTCAGCAGTGAATAATTTCATGGTTATCACATGGCTCTTAATGTTTTGATTCGATCCTACCAAAAGTAAGAAACCAACCCTATTGGTACCAAAAATAAGAGTTTTTATAAACAGTTGGAAAACTATCATTAGGCTATACCTTATTGTTATCAACTTTTATGGATGACAAAAACCATGAGAGGTGTTTACTAAATCGGTTTATAGACATGATGTCTACTAATTTACGGATGCCGATATTTTACACAACGCATGACCTACGCATGTTAAAATAAGAAAAACAGATAAACCTTAACTTGGTTGGCCGCTCCATTGTCTCAGATCCTGTATTGTAACTTTCGGAAATTAATATCGAAGTGTCTACCAACTTATAATTTAGTAGACACACCTGTTATAGGTTTAATTTGCCTGTAATCAAGTTCTTTAGAGTACCGTTTTTTCTTCACTCCATTAGCGCTTGTTCGCAAATTTAATTAGACCTCATTAGACAACATATATCTAATTAGATTATAATCATCTAAAGAAGTCTAATCATCAGGAAGAATTACGGTGAAAATTGATTTGTGGCATTTTCCACGTACTGAATTAGCCCAACAAGTATTGGGTCTATTTGAAAATGGGCTCTCTAGTGCATTAGTGTTTTTTGCACCACGCCGCATGGGTAAAACCGAGTTTCTTCTAAAAGACATTCAACCACTTGCAGAAAAGAAAGGCTTTGAAACACTTTATTTTAGTTTTTTAGACAGTGGTGCTACAAGTCAACTTAATTTTACAAATACACTCATACGGTTCGCTGATAAAACTGGTTTAGAGCGCACCTCAAAAAGCGCGTTAACTCGAATTCGAAAAATAAGCGCTGATGTTGCAGGGGTAGGTGGCGGGGTATTAGAGTTTGATTCATCAAAAGATAAGCCTTTAGATTTACTTACTCTATTTGACTCACTGTCTAAGCATGGAAAAATACTATTGCTTTTGGATGAAGTACAGGTGCTTGCACAACACGAAAGCAATCATTTATTTATTGCGGGATTACGTACTGCATTAGATATGCATAAAGACACCATCAAAGTAATTTTTACCGGTTCATCGCGTGAGGGATTGCGCCGAATGTTTTCACAAGCAAGTGCGCCATTTTTTCATTTTGGACAAAATTTACCGTTTCCTGAATTGACGCGCCAATTTACTGATCACTTATCTTCCGTATATAAGAAAATAACAAAACAAAGCCTAGATCCAGATTTATTATGGGATTCTTTTCAAGAAATGGATTGTGTTCCTCAATTAGCCCGTTCACTTGTTGAACGATTGGCTTTAAATCCTAATTTAAGTATAATGACTGCAAAAGAACAGTTGCTTAGCGACGTATTTAATGATCGTGCGTATATTGAAGTATGGGATAAAGCTTCTAAATTGGAGCAAATTTTGTTGAGTGAGATAGCCATAGGGACAGAAAGCTTTTTTAGTGAGCCTGTTCGCCAAAAACTTGCCAAACTGCTTGGTATTAAGGTATTGGCCGTATCATCCACGCAATCTGCGCTTCGTGTGCTTCAACGTAAACAACTTGTTGGTCGGAGCCCAAATCGATCAGGCTATTTCATTGATGATCCTAACTTTAAACGTTGGTTGCTGAATCATGAATGATCTTTTTATCTAGACCCAATACATCTTTAGTGAACAGTTCAGTATTGCCGCTGCCAAGTATGGCGGGTCCGTAGTATCTATGATGGAAAAATTGTCTAATAATTTCAGCTTCACATTCTGCTGCATCATGACCTACGTCAAATGGCCATTTTTTAATAACCCTTATACGCGTACGCTCTTTTACTAAGAATCGTTTTTTTATCGATAGATTTGTTATGCCTATCTTGTATAGCGTCTCTGCATTGTTTGTTTTCACTGCAATGTAATACAATAAGTAAGCGGTTAATAAACCCCATCTATTCAACCCCGGAATAAATTCAGATACTTACTCCAATTCAAACAACCAGGAGTAACTAGGATGGGTACAGAAAATC
>CAITDW010000058.1 GCA_903891235.1 uncultured Candidatus Saccharibacteria bacterium | reverse complement strand
TATTCATAGACGAAATGATCGACAGTGGGTTAGACACACAAGGTGTCGAAAATGCACTCGCGATACTAAAGAAAATGAGTCGAGAACGACTCAAATCAGTCTGGCTAGTCAGCCATAGAGATGAGCTTGCAGGACGAGTTGAAAATATACTTAAAGTTGTTAAAGAAAACGGCTTTACTTCATATAATACAGATATTGATTTAGTATGAAAATTTTGATTACAGGAACAACTGGATTAGCAAAAGATCTATCTGAAGTTTTTTGTAATCATTCAGTGACTTCTATTTCAAAAGCTTCTGGGCACAACATACATCAAATTAATCAATGGGGCAATGGATATCTTGATTATGATTGTGTAGTTAATTGTGCTTATGATAATATAGGACAACAGTTAGTTTTAGAATACTTTTTTAACAACTGGAAAAATGATTCCAATAAAAAAATAATTACTATTGGCAGTAAGATTATAAATCAACCCAGAATAGAATCTGAAATAGATCATCATTATTGGCCATACAGATTGCATAAACAGGCACTGCAACTAACACATGATGTTATGCTTGCCACTGCAAAATGTGATATGAAAATTATTAATCCAGGAGCATTTGATACTGCTATGATTTCACACGTAGATACTCCTAAAATTTCAACTAAAGTATTGTCTGAAAAAATATTTCAAATTATGCAGGATCCTCTAATTAAGAGAGTAGATTTATGGCTATAAATTGGCAATTCTATCATTGGCATTTGGAACCAAGTGCAGTGTGTACTTTAAAATGTCCTAGGTGTCCTAGAAACGAACATCCAGACACTCCCTGGTTAAACAAAAACATGACTTTAGAATTTGTTAAAAAATTCTTTACAGAAGATATGTTAAAAAATAGTGTTAAGCGAGTTACTATGTGCGGTGATGTAGGTGACCCTATATACTGTAAAGAATATATTGATATTTGTAGATATATTAAATTAACAAATCCTAACATACATATTTTTACCATAACCAATGGAAGTTATAAAAAATCAGAGTGGTGGAGAGAGTTTGCTGAAGTTTTAGATGAACGTGATACTATTAATTTCAGTATCGACGGATATGACGATGCTAGCAATAATTTATACAGAATTAATAGCGATTTTGATAGTATTATTCAAGGTATACGTACCGTGCGGCAGTACAATAAAAAAGTATTTTTAAACTGGGCCACTATTATTTTTTCGTTTAATCAAGATCATTTAACAAAAATTAATACTCTTGCCAAAGACTTAAACATGGATTCTGTTCAATTAACCCGTAGTACTAAATTTGGTAGTAAATACGGTGGGTACGGTGGAGTAAATGATCCACTAGAGCCTAGAATTGAATTTATTAGTAAAAGTCATCGCTACGAAAGAGAAACTATTAATATCAGCGAGCGTATTCAAGATAATCACGAATACTTAGAACACAATCAAAAAAAGTGGGTTGAGATTAAACAAAAATATCAAGATAAACCAATAATTCCATTATGTGAAATTGGCAATCGTGGCATTTATGTCAACGCAGAAGGTGTGTTATTTCCGTGTAGCTGGACTAGTTTTCCATATACTAGTTTAACACACAAAAATAAAACAATTAACTGGAACGATAGTTTTTTTGCAACACATAGAAATAGCATGAATTTAAATCTGCATTCATTTGATAGCATAATTAACAATCCATTGTGGAATCAGTGTAGTCAAGGATTTAGCGATCCAGACAAAACATGGGTAGAATGCGGGCAAAAGTGCTCTGCCGATGTTGTGGATCAAAATTATGCAGTTGGATGGGAAACCAACTAAATTATATGCAATGACATGGCTTTACGAAAATAAACATATTATCGAATTACCAGAAGATTGTATTGGGTTTGTATATTTGATAACAAATAAACTAACTAATAGAAAATACATAGGCAAAAAACTAGCAAAATTCTCTAAGACAACTTATAAAACTATAAAATTAAAAAACGGCAACAAAAAACGAAAAAGAATCAGAAGCAAGATTGATTCAGACTGGCAATTATATTATGGCTCAAGCCCAGAACTAACCAAAGATATCGAACTATTAGGCATAGAAAACTTCTCCAGAGAAATACTATTTTATTGTAAAAGCAAATCAGAATGTTCGTACATTGAAGCAAGAGAACAATTTGCAAGAAAAGTATTAGAATCAAACGATTACTATAACGGCCATATACAAGTTCGTGTACATGGCAGTCATATAAAAAATAAAATATAAGTTGTGATATATTAAATGTTAGATATTGAAATAAAAAACTGGTATGATGCAATCAAAGACCCGAGCTGGCCAAATATTCAAAATTATTTAGAATTTTCTAGATTACCAGTGGAAATTAAAACAGAGTGCAACAAAGAATACAATTTTCAACAAAGAAAAAATCAAATAACAGATAACAATTATTGGATTAATCTAAATTCTAAAGTTTGTGTATATAAAAATTTAGCGTATGTTCCTGTTCCTAAATGTGCTTACACTTATCATACTACTTTATTCACAAATTTAGGTTGGAAAAAAGTTCCGCTCAAAGATGTAGATATAGAATCAACTAAATTTTTTGGACTAATGATGCATCCGTTATCAAGATGGCTCAAAGGAGTAACCGAATGGGTGGTAGAATCATATGCGCTTCACGATATTGTTGAGCCCGCTGATCGATGGGTCGGCGAGCCGTTTAAAATTAACTGGACACAATTAAAATCAGATTTACAATCTAAATTTTTTAGAAGATTAATTAGCACTGTAAATGTTGGTGACGAGCATTCAATGCCATATTCTGTTATGTTTGGAGATTTGTTAAATAAAATTAACTGGATTCCAATTGACGCTTTCTCTGACAACGAAGTAAAAAATAGTTTAATGAAATTTTTTAATTTACATGGGCACAATATTTTATTACCATTAAATGATAAACGTTTACACGAATCAACATCAAATCAACTTGATATTTTCAATATTATCAGCACAGAATATTTTAATAACAAATATCAAATTTATCCATTCTATAAACTTTACGGCAACGATTTAAGATTTTACTATAATCTACTAGATACTTTTAGCCCGACTTGGGAAAACATTCAATAGGCATTTACGACTCTGTGGCAGGTGCAATGGCCTGCCCCCATTGAGGAACGGTGAGATACCCGGTCTAGACTTGGGCGTCAAAGGCAATTGCTAACTTAAGGCAACAAATGGTTCGGGCTCTGATGAAAAAGATACAACCCGTGCTCGTAGGACTTGGATTTATCGT
>CAITDW010000057.1 GCA_903891235.1 uncultured Candidatus Saccharibacteria bacterium | reverse complement strand
CCTTTCATGATGATTGGCGTAAAACTAGACTTCAAGATGATGGAACCTATGAACCAAGAATTAAAACTACAATTGATGAACAGTGGTCAGCAATTAACGGAACAGACCAAGTAGATATTGCTAATACTACCTATTCTGATCTACCAACTGATTGGCAGGCTGAGAATAAAGCAGCTGCTGAGGTTGTGATAGATATATTAAATGAAAAGGATCAATTACCAGATTTGGATGATTTTGAACTTATCGACCAGATTGGCCAAAGGATTCATGCTGCGTGGTTAAAGCGAAATGAATGGGCTAAAGGTGGAGAATTAGATCTTCCCTTTTTTGAATTAGCTGATGAAGAAAAAGCCAAAGATTTAAATCAGTTGAAACTTGGTATTGCCTTAAAGCAAAAAACACAAGTTTATTAGACTTAGATAGAAGAAAAACTAAATATAACTTGATTAATTAATAACAATTTGCTATTAAATATAAGCATTATGGTACAATATAAAAAAGTTAACAAAAAGTTAGGAAAATAAAAATGGATTTTAACGACAATAAATACAATAATGATAACTCTGACGATGGTGACAAAAGTAAAAATTATTCTGACGATGGACAAAATAATAGTTTTCCAGATGCTGGACCGGGTAACCTAAACTCAGATTCTATGGATAATAAAGACGTCACCGAGGAAAGTAGTTTTAATAATAAATATGTAGATAATTCATCTATGCAAACAGAATCGAATAAAACAGATGTTGTCCCTCCACCAGCGACAGAGAGTGATCCTATTGTTTCAGACGATGGTTATCATCTTATGCAGAGCCAACCTCCTAATAAATCTGGTATGGGTTTGAGCCCTGAGGACAACGAAAAAGCTAAAGATTTATATAACGATCATAAATTAGCAAGTCTAGACCAAAACTATGCAAACTTACGTGCTGAAAGATTCGGTTCCGATAACCTCCAAGACGGTTCACTTGATGCATCCAAGGTTAATGCTGTGAAAGATGAAGCACAAAAAAAATATAACGATAACCTAGAGGCATCTAAATCTCATTATGATGCTCATCAAGCTGAGTATCAGGAACAAGCAGTGATAGATGCTAAAAATGACGGAGTATATATAAATAATAACGAAGATCCTGAAAGCTTAAATGATCAGAAAGAAGCTTCTGGAGTTGAAAAAGATGAAGAATTAGCTAGTGAGATGGCAGAACTTCAAAAGAAGATTAGCCCTCTTGAAAATACAATTGATATGATTGATGCATTGGGCCTTCCTGAAGAAGAAGATAGTAAGTTAAAAGTGGATGTCATAGCAGAGATTGCTAGGCTTAAGCAAGAAATGGAAAAGATTGGGCAAGAAAGAATGCAACAGTTTAAGGATATGCAGCTAAAACTTGCCAAAGAAATTACGGCTATTATTACAAATAAGACTGATTTGGCCTGGGATCCCCAGAATAATCCTATAAGTCCACCGATTATCGATACTAAAAGTTCAGATAATCAATTAACTCGCTATCAAAATGTTGAATTAGTTAAAACCCTAGCCAGTCTGACTGGTGCTGAAATTGATCCAGAAATATTCAACGAAAAACAAATGGATCAAATTGACTATATCGCTAAGGATTCCTTCGATCATGTTGTGATAGTGAGAATCCTGCCATCTGTTGAGAATAGGAATAATGATTTCGAAGTTTACGTTCAGAAATTACAAGATAAAGGTGATGCTCCAGACAATAACGAAGCTTAGTTCCCTAGATTATTAGTACAATGAATTTTTTGCTTGTTTAATATTTTCTGACTTATCTTATATTCTTTTGCGAAAACGCAGACTGCGTTTGGCAGTACATGCTTAGCGATAATATCAGGGGCTTGGTTTTCAAGGTTATTTATTGCCTTCTGGGCCTGAGTATTTATGGCGCTAAATGCTGCATTACCAGCTTCTTCGCCGAATCTTCGGGCTAGGTAGTCTCCGCCAACTAAAAGGCTAGATATGGCAACTATACCAACCGAAGTTGAAATAACAATTTTTTTGAGTAATCTATTCTTTTTATTATCTGTTTTATGATCATAAATAGTGTTTAAAATAGCATCATGTTCAGGGCTGTCTACTGGTTCATTGAATCTATTGTCTAATTCATATAATTTTTCCATTCATCTAATAATGGATATAAAATTGCTTGAATGCAAGCTTAAGTATTTTTATAGTTAAATGAAGCGTGATATAAATATTTAGGTAATATGCATGAAAATAATAATAAACAAGAATTAAATTTTATTTCGGAACAAGTTCACAGTAACATTTCTGAAATACTTGGCAATACTGTAATTAATCTTGAGTTGTTAAAATCTACGGAAGAAGCATTAGAGGCTGAGAGACAGTCTAAAATATTATTCCGTAAAAAATTATTTGATTCAGGGAATCACGATATGGAGCCTGACGAAGCTTGGAGATTAAGAGCAGAATGCTTTGGCATGGAAACAAATATATTTTTTCCGGAGAGAGGCTGTGTGCCCGAACAAGCTCTTAAAACTTGTCAAGATTGTGAAGTTCAGGATGAATGTCTAGATTTTGCATTAAAAAATGGATTACCAGGCATTTGGGGAAAAACAACTGGTAGATTTAGGGATGCAATGAGAAATCGTTTGGGTATAACAAGCAATAAACTATTCTCTCATTACGATACCTAGAAGATACTGCAACTCATCTTTTTCAAAACCCTATTGACTAATATATTATTTTATACTATGATTGCATCATTCATTTTCCTCCCCGGAAGAAGAATGTACATTATCCCCACCTAGAGAAAGTTGGAAGCCAGTGGATTATCTCAGCACAAGAGAAAAAGATCTTCTTTATCACATTTTTGAGAAGAAGAGGAACCCCAGTCTCATGTTGTGTATTGTCTACACGAGCGTTTTTTTGTTCGAACTCGTGGCAATGATTGGCCAGTCTGTGCATTTTGTCACCAAGCAAAATGCACCCTTCACTGATTTTATTTTGTTGGTCATTTTCATATTTGGAACAGCAATGTTCCTCATAAAGAGTATCAGCAGCACTGCCCGCTATGTTTTCTGGTATATAAACCAGTAACTAGTCAAGAGGCTTCCCCTAGGTAAAGAGGTTTATTCATAATAAAGAGTAAAGACCTGGGGGATGTAGCCGTGTTGAATTGCTGTTTGAGTGATGTTGAACTTTACTGTTCATTCCCACAATACACAATTTCAATCACGGTTTTTTTCTTTTCTTTCATTTTTTATATAATATATGTAATACTGCTTACGTAAGATGAATAAAAATCTATTCAAAAATACAAATAATGTTTAAATCTGGTCCAAGAAAGTCTAAGGAAGACATTGAGCTTGAAACCTTGAATAAAATTGTTCAGGATAACAAAAATAAATAACTGCTTATCTGTAAGCTTCGGCCTGTAGGTTAAATAACTCAGCATAAATACCTTTATTCTTCATTAGTTCATGGTGACTGCCCTGCTCCTTAATCTTTCCATTATCTAGAACATAGATTTTGTCTGCATTTCTAACTGTTGAGAATCTATGAGAGATAATTAGAACAGTTCTATCTAGACTAATTTTTTTAACTTTTTCAAATATTTCACTTTCGGCTTTAGCGTCTATAGCAGCTGTTGGTTCATCCAAGATAAGTAAGTCACTATCTCTGTAAAAGCCTCTTGCAAGTGCTACCTTTTGCCATTGGCCAATCGATAGATCTGTTCCATTATCGAAAATTTTACCTAACTGTTGAGAGTATTTGTCTTCAAACTTATTGGCTACCTTATCTGCTCCAGATTTTTTAGCAGCGTCAATAATATCATTTAAAATTTTAGTTTTTTCTATTTTTCCGAAATGTATATTTTCTTCTAGTGTATATTCATACTTAAGAAAGTCTTGGAATAAAACTCCAATCTTAGAATGCCACTGCTCCAAATCTAGTTTCCTCAGATCTATTCCATCTATTAGTATCGCCCCATCATCTATATCATAGAATCTAGAAAGTAATTTAACTAAAGTTGTCTTACCTGCCCCATTCTCACCAACGAAGGCTATCTTTTTGCCTGATTCAATTTTGATTGATAGATTATCGAAAACTTTTTTCTTAGTTCCAGGATAACAAAAAGAAACATTTTTAAATTCTATCTCAGGAGCTTTTTGATTATCTAATAGCATGATTGGATTTTTTGGTGAGACAATTTTTGGCTTTGTTTCAATGACTTCAAATATTTCAGCGATGTACTGAGAAAAATCATAAACAACCGTTAGATTTGAGAATAAACTGTTAATTCCCCCCTGATAATTAACAAGTGCTTGAGTAAAGTAGGTTAACCCCCCGAGAGATAAGCTCTTATGAAGTGTTCTTATGATAATCGATAGTTCAATAATGATATAAGCTAAGGTGCTAAAAATGGTTGCAAAAAGACCGTATTTAAGACTTTTGTTTAGTGCTTTTTCATTCTTTTTAATGAATGATTCTTGAGCTTTTTTAATATCTGAGAGGAACTTTTTAGTTAATTTAAAAAGCTTTAATTCCTTTACACTATCGGCTGACTGTATTAGTTGAGATAAGTAATAGTATCTTTTTCTCTCGGGAGTATCATGTTCCCAAATTGCCCAAGCAATATTGGCGGTTCTCATTTGATAAAGCAAAGTTGGTATAGCAGAGATGAGAATAAGAACTGCAAATAGCCAGTTTAGATACATTAATGAAAGCGCAGCAATTAATATTTCAATTATATTTTGTAACGAGAATATGATTGAGTTAAACATGTTAATTGGTCGCCAACTGAAACTATCTCTTACGCGTTCTAGCTTATCGTTAAACTTACTATCTTCAAAATACTCTAAGTCTAGTTTGGAAACACTCTCAAGAACTTTTTCGCTCATGAACCTTGGTAGTAATCCCCAGGCTAATCGAGAATATTTATTTTGAACAGTATTAGCTATATTCTGAACAATTAGAGTTATAAACCGGACGGCTACTAATATATATATCTGATTATAATTACTTGATACTGAACTTATATGTTTGACTATCTGGTTAATTATCTCTGCATAAATAAGAGCATTTAAAAAAGGTAAAAATCCAGGCAGTAGAACTGAGGTGACGTAAATAATTGTAAATTTCTTATCGAACTCCCAAACTAGCCTAAATAGCTTGATACTAGTGCCAAGTACACTACGATATTTTTTTAACTTATTTTTTGAAAAAAATCTCATAAGCATATTCTAACAGATTCTAAATATCATAACTTTGCTATTATAGATAATGTGAAAGATGAAATAGAAGTTAAATTTGTTGAAGTATCTGTATTAGATATTCAAGCTAAGTTAAAAAGCATTAATGCGGAGCTTATATATAAGAACCGTCTTATGAAGCGAGCTATTATGGATTTCCCAGATAAGCTCCTAGATAAATCTGATTCGTTTGTTCGCGTTAGAGATGAGGGGAACAAAATCACCCTAACTTATAAGAAGTTTGAGTCTTATTCAGTTAGTGGAGCTAAAGAAATAGAAACAGTTGTCGAGTCGTTCGACCAAACGATTAAGATTTTTGAGGCAATTGGACTTGAAGTTTTATCTATGCAAGAAAGTAAACGCGAAACTTGGAGATTAGATAGCTGCATTATAGAAATTGATGAATGGCCATGGCTTAAACCATACATCGAGATTGAAGGTAATTCAGAGAAAGAACTAAAAGCTATAGCAAGTAAGCTAGGGCTGGATTGGAGCAAAGCTATATTTGGAGATGTAATGGTAGCCTACCAGATGCAATATCCATGGCTATTGCCTACACAGTCAGTTGTCGATCTAAAAGAGGTTAAATTTAACTCACCTAGGCCTAATTTTTTAAGTGATCAAAAAAGTTGATTTTTTTATGTATAGTTATACACTAGCATTATAAACATAAATAAATTAGAATATGTCAAAAAAAATAAACAAAAAAAAGAAAACAACACTAAACTATAAATTTAAAGAAAACAAGAAAAGGACTTTCTTTGGAATAGTCCTTATTCTGATTCTAGCGTTTGCTGGAGTAAAGATACTTTTCAATTCTTTTGCAGCTGTAACATATAACCTAAATGCTCCTCCAGTTGGAATAGCGGCCTCTAGTACATCTACCTCGGCCGGAACTGGATACTGGATTGCAGCAAGTGATGGTGGAGTCTTTGCTGAAGGGAATGCACCTTTCCTAGGTTCTATGGGTGGCCAACCCTTATCTGCTCCTATAGTTGGAATTGCAGCAAATCCACTTAGAACTGGCTACTATCTTGTGGGTGCTGATGGAGCTGTATATGCATATAACGCGCCATATCACGGTGGTGTTAATAATGCTGGTTCAGGCGGTGGGACTGCATTAATTCCGGGTAACAGAATAGTTGGTATGGCTGTTGATCCTGCTAATGGTGGGTATGATTTAGTAGATAACCAAGGTCATATATATGCTTTTGGCGGAGCACCATACTTTGATGTAATTTCTTATTCATCCCCGGCCAACGAACAAATAGCCAGTATTAGTTTTTCTCCATCTGGTAACGGATTTTATGCATTAACTAAGGATGGACGAGTGCTCTCCTATGGTGACGTTGCTGGTCAAGGAGGATATTTATCTGGTTTAGTTGGTTCTCCAGTATCAATTTCTGGACAACCAGGAACTAACGGCTTTGTAATAACTACTAGTTCGGGATGTGCGTACGCTTATAACGGAGGGCAATACTATGGAGGAATGTGCGGCAATGCACTTAATGGTTCAATTGTTGGATTAACTGTCACTCCAGACGGAAAGGGTTACTGGTTAGTAGGCTCAGACGGTGGAGTGTTTGCTTATGGTGATGCTACATATGCTGGAAGCGTTAGTTACACCCCTCCAGTGGTTGCTGCACCAGATTGTTCTAAAGTTCCAAATAGTCATCTAGCTTCAGGTGCTTGTGTTTGTAATACGGGATTTAATACTACCGCTTTTGGTTGTTTGGCACCAGTACCTGGAACTCCACCCCCTCCACCACCAGCGGCTGGATCTTTAGGAGCTCCAGCACCAGACTGTTCTAAAGCACCAGACTCTCATTTCAATATTGCAACAGGTCAGTGCGACTGTAACAACGGCTTTAATACTACCGCTTTTGGTTGCTTATCTCCAGATAAGTCTGTATCGCTTGGATCTATAGCACCAGACTGTTCTAAAGCACCAGACTCTCATTTCAATATTGCAACAGGTCAGTGCGACTGTAACAACGGCTTTAATAAAACTGCCTTTGGTTGCATACCTGATCCGCTTACTAGTCAACCAGCTGCTGGCTCGTCATCTAGTGTAATTAACTATAAGGGAACCTCAGGTAATCATTGTCTAAAGGGTTTTGCATGGTCGTCTACTGATTTCACATGCAATGCTGATAAAAATACATATACTAAATCACAAATAACAGATATAACGAATGCTACAGGAATAAATATTAATATCTATGGTAATGGGGATCTATTTTACACCTGCTATACAAATACTTGCTCTAACAAAAATACACTTCAATAAATTAAATAAAGGAATAATCTATGAAAAATAATAAAAAAATAATATATATCGCAACACCTTTATTAGTTT
>CAITDW010000056.1 GCA_903891235.1 uncultured Candidatus Saccharibacteria bacterium | reverse complement strand
GGCTTAACTTTTCAGATTTTGAATTTGTCTAATTATTTTCAGACATCAAGGCCTGTAGATGGAGGAATATATAAAGAGGGTATCTTGGGGGATTATTCTAATATCAATCCAATCTATGCATCATCTCCAGTAGACGAATCAGTCTCCCGTTTGGTATTTTCCGGTTTAATGCAATATAACACAAGCAATAAATTAGTTCCTGCCCTAGCACAGTCTTACTCGGTCGACTCAACTGGTACTATCTACACATTTAAATTAAAACCAAATTTGGTTTGGCAAGATGGTAAATCAATAACATCTAAAGATGTAGCATACACTTTTGATTTAATTAAAACTCCAGATGCACAATCTCCATTGATATCAAGTTGGCAGGGAATTAAGATATCCACGCCAGATCAATCAACTGTCGTCTTCACGCTACCTAATCCACTCAGCTCATTCATATATTCAGCAACAATAGGAATTTTACCCTATCACATTCTAGGAAATATTGCTCCTGCAACTATGAGGACTGTTGACTTTGATACTATAAGTCCAATTGGATCTGGGCCATTCTCTCTAAATGCAATTAATTCAAACGGTTCTACTATAGACACTAAAAAAGTATCTATAGAATTAATTCCATTTAATAATTACTGGCAGGGACGGCCAAAAATTAATAAGTTTATTATTACGGCCTATCATTCAAAAAACGCCATGATAAATGATTTTAAATCTAATACTGTTGATTCAATGTCAGGTCTCGAATCGGTACCATCAACTATCAAAAATACTAAACCTAATTTATATAGTTTTCCTCTAACTGCTGCTTACATGGTATTCTTCAAAACAACTTCTAAAATTCTAAGTGATAAAAATGTCAGACAGGCACTAGTTATGTCTGCAGATCAAAAATCAATAATTAATAGTCTTGATTATAAAACTTCGGTAGTAACCCAGCCTTTTTTATCAAATCAATTTACATATAATACAAAATATTCCCAAGCTCAGTTTGATTTAAATGCCGCGGCGAATCTTTTGAACTCTAATGGATGGATAATTGGTAGTGATGGATATCGCTATAAAAACAATCAACAACTCGCTTTTACTCTAACGGTTCCAGACTCACCAGAAATAGTTTATGACGCAACTATACTAAAGAATAATTGGAAAAGTATTGGTGTGAATTTACGAATCAGTGCTCTAGATGAAAGCGATCTTCAAAACAGTTTGAGCTATCATAGTTATGATGCAATTATTTATGGTATATCTATCGGAGTGGACCCTGATGAATTTATATACTGGGACAGTTCGCAAATTGACCCTAGGTCGGCATATAGGCTAAATCTATCTGAATATTCTTCTAAAACTGCAGATGACTCATTGGCAGCTGGACGAACGAGATTAGATCCAGCTCTTAGAATAGTAAAATATGCACCATTTCAAACATCTTGGCAATCAGATGCACCTGCATTAGGTCTTTATCAAACCAGATATCTATACATAACCAATCTCAAGATACATGGATTGAAAATAAATGAAATTAATCAAGCTACTGATCGATATAATAATGTTGTTAATTGGCAGATATTAGAGAGCAAAGTTACCAATTAAATATATGGGGATATGGCGGAATCGGTAGACGCGCTAGCTTCAGAAGCTAGTAAACTTATGTTTGTGGAGGTTCAAGTCCTCTTATCCCCACCAATACAATCTTGCTATTGATTAATTAGCTAATTCATGGTAATATATGTTCTTACTTAAAAGAGGTGAGTTATGGAACCAGGAACAGATGAATCATTAGTTGATAGATATTATAAAATTGATGAAACTCAGAGAAACTTAACAAAAACTTTACAAAAAATTGGTGATGGACCTAATAAGGAGGTTTATTTATCAATTATAGAATCTGCAAATCAAGAACTTGCAAGCATGATTGAAGTTCCAGAAGTTAAAGCTCAACTAAATGTAGATTATCTTAAGACTCAAGAAGAATTAAGGCAAATTGATGAATTAGCTGAAGCAGTTTTGCTTGGACTAGTTAAACGTCAAATCATTCAAGAGAGAAGACAAGAAATTATTAATAATCCAAGATACATAACTCAACGTGAGAGTCTTGGGATGATAGCAGTAGCTAGTATGATTGAGTTAGATGATTCACTGCCAGAATCCGAAGAACCTATTATCTTTCCAGAATCTGAACATTCAAGCGAAGAGCTGCGAAAAACAATAATACCGATAGTGATTATAGGCAGCAATCTAACAATTAATGGTTCTAATCAAAGAATTAGCCTAAAGGCCCCTAAAAACAGAGAAAAAATTAATGATGCTAAAGCATTTGAAAAATTTATTGAAATTATTGCTGATAAAAAGTCATTAAAAATATCTGACTTATGGAAAGAAGTTTTTCCTGGCGAAACTTCAAGTGCACAAGACATGTCTTATTTTAGAGAATTACTAAAAAACATAAAGTTTAATGATGAAGAATTAATAAGTCATAATGGCAAAAGAGGACTTGGATCAGGCTACCTAGTCAATCCTAAATTTGATCTGGTCATATCTCATGAAGAAGAAAAAATAGAACCAGTACCAATTGCTTTAAACCGTAAGTCTCGTGAATTTAGTAAAGAAGAATTTCCTTTCACCGATGTTGAGCTGGCAGTAATGTTAGAATATATTCGTCAGAATCGTGATCTCATTGAAGGCTTAGAAGTATTTCATGATGAAGAGATAGATCAGATAGTCCATAATATAGCTGCCTCTGATATACAAATTGCTATTTCTGAGACAAGAGTAGGCACACACAATAAAAAACCACAATTAATAGATCTTAGACGAAATATTTTAGATACAATGAAACAATTTGTAGGTAATATATCTTGGACTGAAAAAGCTTTAGAAAAGTTAGACGCCGAAGATGTTCGCGCTAAAATAACAAGCGCATTTACTGGTAAGGAAGGTGACAATAAACTATTTCTACTTTATAAAAACTTGACTAGAGAATTTAAAGTAACTCATAAGATAGATAAAAATGGCTGTGTTGATGAAATTAAAATTATAGTCAATGGCGAACCAATTAGGAAATCCTAGTCAGATTTGCGATTAATTCTATCAGCAATAATAGTAGATCCTGCAATAATGCTAAGTAGCCCAGTTAATCTTAGGTCAGTAGCTACATTGTTATTAAGTAGTTCATTTGTTTGACTATAGACTTTATCCATTGAATGAATTGCAATAGTAGTTAATTCTATTGCTATCCCACCAAGTATTGCTGTCATACCAATCTTGGTTTGTGTACTTCTTTCTTTGGCAAAATCTCTAAAACTATAGTCTTCTTTAGGAGTTGCTTGATTATTTCTTTCGGACATGGATGTTATACTATCAACTTTTTAATTGATTATCAACTAATTACTGATTCATACTATTATTTTCTTGAGAATTAATATCGCTCAGATATCCTATGGATGCAATTGTGCCAAGGCTGACTGATAATATTTCTGCAGCAACAGCACTCTTTTTAAATATTTTGCTAACAGTATCGTTATTGAATTTATTCTCAGATAATTTTGTAAGACTATATAGTGCAATAGTTCCCCAGCGGAAGGCCTCAGCTCTTTTTCCTGACCATGAACTATGTAGTTCATATCCGTTATTCTTAGCCTTTGCTGTTGCATAAGCATTAATAGATTTATGAATACCATATATTAATCCTGTGCGCATAGGTAGGTATTGACGTTTCACAAGCATTGGAATAGCTAAAGCTAACTCTACGCTATCAACAGCCGCATCTAGGGCTTCACCTTTTGAGCTTTTTGTGCCAGTTTTATTAGCTACATACCCATCAGCCATATCTGCTATTCTGCCTACCATAATCTTACTAAAGGCACTAAATTTTCTATTACGTTTAATGTCATTCATGCCAGACAATACTAATCCAGCACCAGCTATAGTTACTAAATTTCCTGGAGTAACTATACCATTACTGGAATTAGCGACCTTCTGCCAGGCGTTATGCTGTTCGGCAGTAATTTGTTCCCAGTCGGGAATTTTACTAGAGTGATGCAAATCCATTTAGACTATATTAACAGAGATAACTTTATTTTAGCAAAAATCCACCATCGACAACTATTTGACTGCCAGTCATATAAGAAGACATGTTTGACGCTAGGAATAAGCAGACCTTGCCAATATCATCAATATCTCCCATTCTATGCATTGGTATTTTTTCAAGAAATGCTTCAGTAGCAACCTTCATTCTTTCACTATCAGATGATCCACTAGCGCCAGGAGTTTTTATGCCTCCTGGAGCTATAGCATTGACCCGAATATTATGTTCGGCAAGTTCAAGCGCTGAATTCTTCGTAAAACCCCATACCCCATGCTTAGAAGCGTCATAATGTGCAAGCCCAATCATAGAAGGATGAAGAGCATCTATTGAAGTAATATTAATAATGCTACCGCCATTATTTTTTTTCATTATTTCTGAAGCATATTTTGTAGTCATGAATACGCTTTTTAAATTAATGTTCAGGACTTTTTCAAAATCCTCTACCGACATTATTGAAATTGGCTGAGCAGGGTAGATACCTGCATTATTGACCAGAATGTCTACTGAGCCGTAATTTTCTTGGCAATAATTAATCATCTTTTTAACATCTTTCTCGACGGAGACATCTATTTTTATTGCTTCAGTAGTAAAACCTTTCGAATTCAATTCCTTTGATGCAACTTTTGCGGCTTCCTCGTCGATATCGGCAATGATGACTTTTGCACCAGACTCGGCCAACCTATAACTTATGCCATAGCCAATTCCCTTGGCGCCACCAGTAACTATAGCGGCTTTATTTTTTAGTTCTAGTAATTCATTGATAGGTTTCATATTATTCCCCCCTTATTAATTAATAATAAAATGTTGAGAGGTTCTTTTATTATTATGTGACACGCATAAAGAGATTAGTCTAATAAACTGTTAAGGTCAAGGACAATGTAATAAATATCTATAATTAATAGTCTATAAAATTATCTATCAAAATTGCTACTCTCTCTGGTTGTTCAAGTTGTAGCAAATGATTAGCTCCACCAATAATCTCAACAATAGGTTTTTGTAAATTATCTATTATGATTTTATTACTTTCATTAGTAGATAAAGTATCTAATGTTCCATAAACTACTAAACACTTACAATTAATATAATTAGCTAAACTTTCAAAATCTAATTTTCTATAATCTAAAAGTAATTCAACAAAAGCTTGCGGACTTATTTTATTCCAAGTGACTATATCTCTATGATAAATTCTATTCCTTAATTTAATATCATCAGTTGTTAATAGTACATATTCGCTCATTCTTATGATCAGTCTATTGCCACATAGCCAACTGCGTACTATATAAGGCAAGTGTATAAACATCTTAAAGTACAATTCAAATGGTATTGAGCCCCTTCCTTTGAGTTGTGTGACGGGAGCTAGAAGTATTAGCTTATTAATATTACTGGGCGACATAGACGCTAAGTTAAGTGCCACAGCGGTACCGTATGAATGGCCGAGCAGTATGTAATTATTCCATTTTTGTGTTTCTGCTAATTTTTTAACTAAAGTAGCGTAATTTTTTGAAGTATGTTTTCTTTTATGAAGTGGCGGTGAGGCACCACCTTGACCAGGTAATTCTATGAAAATTAACTCATATTTAGATAATAATTTTAAGTAGGGATGAAATCCGTGATAATCGCCACCTAACCCTGGAATAAATATAATTTTAGGAGCATTTTTATTCTGACCCTTTTTTATATAGTATGAAATTATCTGTTTATCTATTTTTATAGTATATTTTTTCATTTTTGATGTCTTTAAAAAAGTTTTTTTATTCTAATAGATTTATACGCGATATTTACATAGGCATTATATCAAATTTAATTAATTATAAGTCAAATGAAATGAATTCTAGGCTATTTCGATGGTTTCTCCACTCATTTTATTGGAGAAGAAACTGTCATGAGAAATGTAGATTACAGCCCCATGATAGGTTTTCATAGCATTTTCTAATTCTTCAATACTCGGGAGGTCTAGGTGATTAGTCGGCTCATCTAAGATAAGAATCTGTGGATCGTTTATGAGCATAGATATTAATTGAATTCTAGCTTTTTGGCCGCCGCTTAATCGATTCACTATCATCTTGCCATCAGATCCTGGATTAAATAAATAGTCGCTCATTAACTGCTTTATTTTTTGTTGGCTAAGGGGTTGATTTTTATCTCTAAGAATTTGCTCTAAAGCTTCTTCTAGGGTTAATTCCAGGTATTTTGGAGATATTTCTTGTTCATAAAGGCCAATTTTTATTTCTTTTTCAACTTCAATTTCTCCAGCAAAACAAGTTGAACTAATTGATTTAGAATTTGCCGTTGCCATAATCGCCTGAACTAGAGTCGATTTACCAGCACCATTTCTTCCATTGAGCCTTAATCTTTCTCCCTCATGCATCATAAAGCTAATATCTTTAAATAATGGTTCTCCATCATAACCAAGACTTATTTTATCTACTTTAATTAGTCTTCTACCGTCAACAACTTCATCTTTTTTTCTTGCACTAACCTTGATGTTTTTAGCCTTATGTCTTTCGTACGATGCTGTTAGTTTCGTGTTCATAGTACTGGCAGATTCTTGATCAATCCAGAATGATGGTTTTTTGGTATTTTTCAGTTCATTAAGCTCACTCATGGCTTTTTGCTCCTGAGACTTAAATCTTTTAATAGTGCCTGGAGTTCTAGACTTGTTTTTAAGTCTTCTGAACCGAATAATATCATCTTCTAAATTGGTAATTCTTTTTTGAGTTATGTCATACTCATTGACCTGATTTGTAATTTGACTAGTATTTGATTTTAGATAGGCCTGGTAATTTCCTTTATAGCTAAAACATTTACCATCTCTAATTTCAATAATCCTATCGACAACACTTAGCACATCTCTATCGTGAGAAATTACTAGGATTGCTTCTTCGGCATTTCTCATCCATTTTACGAATGAAGCTTTTGCAACATAATCCATGTGGTTGGTCGGCTCATCGATTAGAGCTATATCACCTCTACTGCGTTGGACTTTTATTAATTCAATCAGTCTTTTCTGGCCACCGCTTAATGATCCAACTGTTTGATGCATTTTTGCTGAATCAATCTGATAGCTATCAAAAGCTTGTTTAATTTCATCCTCAATCTCAAAGTATTCAAGTTGACCAAATCTTTCGAGAGCATCAGAAAATTCAGCCAATTTCTTCGGATTATCTCCCATTATGTCAGGGTATGTATCAATAATATGAGTTAGTCTAGCATATTCTGGTAAATCTCCTTGAATATACTCAAAGACTGTTTTGTTATCAAAATCATGATGTTCCTGTCTTGAGCCAATAACGACCGTATTCTTTTTTATTTTAATACTGCCTGAAAAGTCTTTATCCTCACCAGTCATTATATTGAAAAGGGTACTTTTACCAGTTCCATTCCGACCAATAATTCCAACTTTTTCATTTTCTTGAATATCAAAAGATAAATCCTTATACAGGACTTTATTACCAAAAGACTTTTCGACTATTTCAACAGACATAATCATGCTTATATTATAGTTTACCTCTATCAAAATACCTATTAATAAAACAAAAACAGTTAATTGTAAATCCTATGAATATATTTACTGAAGGAAAAAACTTAACAATTAATAAAGCAAATTGGTATAGATATTGGTTCTATTGTAGTAATAATAGTTTTCATTTTAGGATTTGGATTTCCTATAAACTTGAAAATTTTTTTAAAATAAATTAAGATTTTTCATTATATGTGAAATTGTCATGTGTAAGGTAAATTAAATTTATTCCTAATTACTTATTTATGTTCGTAATTATTATTAAGCTCTTTATCTAGTCTGTTTGAATCTATTTATGTTAAATAGTATAATAGCATTAAATGACACTAAAAAATAAAAATCAATT
>CAITDW010000055.1 GCA_903891235.1 uncultured Candidatus Saccharibacteria bacterium | reverse complement strand
GAAGTAAAAGCACCAAGTGTATTTTTTAATTTTCTAACGGCTATCGATAAGATATTAATTTCATCTAATTTTGATTTGACGATACTAGTCTGATGTGAGGGATCGAAATTTAAAAGATTTTGAATATCAATAGTTAATTTTTCAATAGGACTAGATATTAACTTTGATATAAAGTAAGAAATAATCATCGTAACCCCTAAAATAAGAAGTGTAAATATGACTAGTCGACGATTAATATTATTTAATTCAACTAAAAAATCTTCCTGCGGCGCTATAGTAACGATCGTCCAATCTTTGTTATATTGATTATCAAATGGCGTTAATTTTGCAAAGTACTTTATTTTATTTTTCCCAAAAGTAAACTCAAATACTTCATTATCAAGAGCTGATCTTTCTCTTGAAATATAAGCAAAAGGGGACTCAGGATCGGAGTTAATATTAATTAAACTCAATTCTTTTTTTTCAATTTTGTAAGCACCTTTAATATCTTGCCTTACAAGAATCCTACCCAAATGATCAATTAATAGAGTCTCGCTGTGTTCGCTTACTTTTAACTGAGTTAACAAATTTGAAATTGTTCCTAGCTCAAAAGATTCTCCTATAGCTCCAATGAGCTTACTTTTAATGACTACCGGTGTTGTTAAAGTAATTGTTGGCTTTTGTGTACTTCTCGATAAAAATGGCTCTTCCAGCAAAATAAAATCTTCTGACGAATTATTTATGATCGCAGCCCGAATATTTTTATAAAAAGGCCTATCCCTTGGGTCATATTTATCTTTAAGTGAAAATGAGCTAATTTTTTTTGCATTTTTATCAAAAAAAGTAAAGTTCGACTCCTGCTCACCTGGCTTACTTCGATCTAATACCCATAAAGAGGTTTTCGTATCATCTGGAGAGGAACGACCAGCAAGGGTCATATTTGGTTTTAAGTTTTGGACCTGTCTAAAGCTTCCCTGATCAGAGGCTACAAAAATTGATACTAGATTCACTCCATTTGTAATGTGCAAATTTAGAGTGTCATTAAATAGATCGCTATTAACTAATTCAGGATTTGTTAATATTTGTAATCTTAATACCCTCAGAGAGTCTGCAATTGGATCAGTTAATTGATGAAGCCGATTTGCCACTTCAAAATTATGCCTAGTAACTAGTTCTTTCGCTTTATCTGTGTATGCCGTGTAATTATTAAAATATGAATAGGCTAGAAATGCAAAAAACGAGGGTAAAGCCAAAAGAAGAAAAATTACGCTAAGAATAAAACGTAACTTAAATACCTTAAGTGAAAAAAGAGGCTTTAACATTTTTATTAAGTCTGAAACTGTGGGTACTTCATGGCCAGTTTTTCAGGAATACCTTCAATAAAAGGAGTGTTTTTAAATCTCTTAATGAGTTCCATAATAAACAAGGAACTAATGACAAAGAATAACCCCGTATAAATGTATACAGGAATCATCACATGAGTACCAGTGGCCGCAATTAGAAAATTCGCTCGGCTAACAATCTCACTAACACCAACTAGCGACGCTGTACTAGAAGCTACAAAAGAAATAATAAAGCTATTAGACCATGTTGGGAAAAATAGAAGTGTAGATTTATAGTCCTTCTTTTTCCATGCTAAAAATGCGACCATCATACTTTGCGACGTAAACCCAATTGATGAAGCAGATAATCCAATTGAAGCTTTGATCCAATATGGAAACTGAACAACAAAACCATCCCACAAAGTAATTTCCTTAGGAATCACAAATGCAGCGTAAAACATAAAGGCTAAAGTGGGTATATTTCTAAAGAATTTTGAAATAAAGTCCGCAATTCTTTTTGTT
>CAITDW010000054.1 GCA_903891235.1 uncultured Candidatus Saccharibacteria bacterium | reverse complement strand
TTTAGATACATCAATCATATTGTTAACAAGAGTTGATAGACGTTCAGAACTTTTTGATATTTCTTTTAAACCTTTGCGCCTTTGTTCTTCTGTTAATTTATCGTAGTTCTCAAAAAGAACTTGTCCCATAGTTGTAATACCAACAATAGGAGTATGCGCCTCGTGTTCTAAATTACGTAAGAATTCATTTTTAACCTCAACTGATTTTTTCAATTCCTCATCTATATCATGTACTTTTTTTCCAAGATAATCAGCTCTTTGTTGGGTTAATTCCTGCCTTTGTTGCTTTGGTTTTAAGAATGCAATTAATATGCTACTAAATAATAATAATGAGTATATAACCTTAAATTGTAGGCTACCTGAATGTTCTTGAACACTTTCTAAGTTTAGATAAAATTTATAAAATTGGGTGCTACAAATCATTCCAATAACTAACAAAAACAGAGAGAATTGCCATCTTAATAAAATAGCTACAGTAATTAAGGTTGCCATTAATATAGTAAATTGTATTTGAGCAAAGTTATTGAGTATAAGCAAAAGATTGCTAATGAAAATCAAATAAAATATTCCACTGACCCACATTAAAGATATGACATTTTGTACAATTTCTTGATCTTTAAATTTTTCTCGCCAAAGGGAATAAGTAATAAAAATTACTGATACAATTAATTGAGGATAATAAATTATGTTTAAAAAATTATATTCCTGATAAAAAATCCTTGGTAGCGAAAAAGCATTAGAAAATACTATAATTATAGAAAACAAGCCAAAACAAACAAAAATACTTTCTTCTTTTGGAGAATTACTTTGACAGAATTTAAACATGTTGAAATTTTTTACAGACTGAATAAACCTATTAAACTTTCTTTTTCTCTCCAAACGTAAAGAATTTAGTGGCGCATTATCTTTAATACCAATCCACCCTCCTTGTTCTCTTAGTATATAGTGACTTCCAATAAAAAACATCATGTTACTGATCATACCTGGTATTAGACCATTTATATCTGAAAATAGCTTAAAACTAATTACAGTGATAAATCCAGCTAGCATACCAATTAATACTGCTTTACTAGAACTACGAAAACCAAAGATAGCTAATATCAATGGTACAGATACTATTGGCATATAAAAACTGTATGCTGATAAAATCAATTCAAGTAAGTTATTTGACAATAAGCCTAGTAACAAAGCCAATACACCTATGACTAAAGCGGCAATACGTACTAACACAAGTTGTTTCTTTTCTGTTAATTCCACACCTATAGATTTCACAAAATCATAAGAAAATAATACGGCAGAAGAATTTATATAACTATCTGCTGTGGACATTATCATTGCTACAATACCAACTATAAAAAAGCCTTTAAATCCCGTCGAGATATAATTATCTAATATATGATTTACTATGTTATCTTCGTTTAGTCCTGGAGTATTGCTGGCTAAAAGTAGAACGCCGCAAAAAGCTATGACTCCATATTCTAGAAACATCATAATGAATCCAGCAATAGTAAACGATTTAAAAACTTGATTAGTGTTTTTAGCTATCGAGATGCGCTGAAAAATTACTGGATCAAGACCAGGTATAACAAAGAACAAAAACAATAGTAGAGTACTTAGAAAATTAGGATTATGATAACTAAAAAATTCTTTATAATCAAATAAAGTACTTTTTGTAAAAACATCTAATATTGCCTGATTACTATCTAGTGTTTGCCAAATAAAAAAAGCCGTCATTGGTATTGTAATACAAAAAGTAAAAAATTGAATTATATCAGTAAAAGTTACGGATTTGATTCCACCAAAAGTAGAGTATAGTATCACTATAAAACAACTTATTATCGCGGCATAAATACTTGAAATACCAAGAAAATGGTTGAGCAGTACTATTGAAACTGCAAATTGCACTGCAACATTTCCTATCCCGATAACAATAGCTGTTATAGAAGTTATTGTCCTGACACGATTCCCATACAAATTTCCCATAGCTTCTGCTACAGATAAGTTTCCCAAAAATTCAGCCATACGCGGAGCATAGAAGTATGCGATAATAAAGAATGAAATTCCATCAGCAAGGCCAGGTATTACATAATATAGACCTTTATTATATGTTTCAGAAACAGTAATAGCCATGTTACTCCCAGCCATCCAAGTAGCCACAATAGTAGCTGCAATCGTTGCTGTACTAAAATTTCTAGTACCTATTGCATACTCTTTTATTGTCTTTATATTTTTACCAGAATATAAACCAGCAAATAAATTAATTGCTAAAAAACCAACAAGAATTGCTGTATCAATATTAAAAGTTTCCATACTTGATTAGGTATTTTTTTATATTTCTTTATAGATATCATTATCAAAAAAAATAATAATATACCAGCAAATTTTAATCTAAGTATTTTATATTTACCATGAAAATTACCTAAAAGTTGCACACTTTAGTCTAAAAAGGTTTCAAGGCATCACCACCTCATCATTTTAAAATCAACTCGTCCTCTTTATGGCTTATAAATAAAGGGCTAGACACCTATGCCGAGAAAATCCGTACCTTCCCGCAAAGACCCCCAAAAAACGATTGGTCATGTTTTTAAATAACTATAAAGAGTTTGTCTTGTGATACCAAATTCTTTAGCAAG
>CAITDW010000053.1 GCA_903891235.1 uncultured Candidatus Saccharibacteria bacterium | reverse complement strand
TAAGTAAATAAATCCACCATATCGCGGGGTGGAGCAGCGGCAGCTCGCGTGGCTCATAACCACGAGGTCGCAGGTTCGAGTCCTGCCCCCGCAACCAAGAAAAATCTTTCCTCCTATAAAAATAGGAGGTTTTTTATTTCATAGGGATAATAGTGACGTGTCTATTATTAATCATAAAATGTTGCGCTTATTATATATTTAGTATAATTTGAGTATGTGAAAACTAGTCCTACTAATACAAACAATAATGATAGTCAAAAACAAAAAGAAAAGCCTGATACTAAACAACATCAAAATAATTCGCAAGAAACACAATTTCAGCCAGTTCCCGCTAAAAAAATAACATTACTAAGGATATTTGTATCAAGTTTAATCGGAATTGCATGTGGCATATTAATAGGCTCGATATTTTGGCTACTTAATTTTTTTGCGATTGAAAAAAATGGAGATTTGGGTTCTGCATTAGGTTCTTTTGCTACGGCTTTTCTTATATCAATTTTGGCTGGGTTTTTAATATTTGTTTCAGTTCTTGTATATTCAATTTTAATAATCAAAAAACCTAGAATAGCTAAAAAATTCCTTATATTATCACTTATCATTGTGGCTCTAGGGCTGATGTTGCGAGTTCTTGTAATTCAGTCAAATAATCGAATAATTCAGATATATAATAAAAATCAAGCTGCCATAAAAGCTGCTCAGCTAGCGACAATTAGACCAATTTATCAACAAACAGCCAATCAAGATGCTGCAATACTATTTTCGAGTACACCAGGCGCTAGTCAAATATATAAAAGCACTGTAGCTAATACAGGACTGTCTAACAACGAAGTCAATACTATATATTGCTACATTGTCCCAAGTATTAATGCTTCAAGTATCATTTCAGGCTTAATAAGCGGCCTAAACAAAATACCTGTCTATAACGGCCCAATAAAACTCTATCATTCAGCTAATGGTAATGCAGCTTCAGACTCAAACTCATCAGACAACTCCTTACTCC
The DNA here is from genome assembly GCA_903891235.1 of uncultured Candidatus Saccharibacteria bacterium. Lineage (GTDB taxonomy): Bacteria > Patescibacteriota > Saccharimonadia > Saccharimonadales > UBA4665 > CAIYEO01. The sequence goes on along the minus strand of CAITDW010000053.1, from coordinate 13,120 downwards.
AGGATAAGTTTATGAGTACTAATAAAATCGATATGAATTTTACAATATCAGGAAATTCTGACACCGCTCACTCTTTAAAAACTTCAAACCCCAATTTTTACCCACAAGCAAATATCAATATAAAAATTAATATTCCTCCTTCAAATATCGATAAGTGCTCTTTACCTGCTTCGACAATCACACAGGGAAGCATGCTTGTGACCGCAGAATTTGATCTTGCAGATAATCCAGCTGATTATTTTCCTTCATTTTAATAACCTCATTAATGTATTATATACTTGACATTCTTATGCTTACCAGGTATAATAACAAAGTCAATTAAAAAACAAAAAAAGGCAAACAAAAAAATGGAAAAAAATTATTTCAACAATGTTATGAGTTTTGAGCTTATTGAAGCTTATGACCCAGCTATTAATGAGATAGATAGAATTCTCTCAAGCTTATAGTAAGTCAATAAATCTTTAAAAAGAGCTACAGTTTAGCTCTTTTTTAAATTCTAGATTAATTAAGTTATTTCTAGAATGTTTTTAAGGCTCAGTTTAATTTTAATTAGCTTACTGTCATTTATTCTTCCCAGAGTTCGGTTTATTCTTATTTTGTCTAATGTTGCAATCTTATCTGGGCGAACAAAACTATCTAAAGCTAATCCCCTATCCTTAAAATCAGCCCTGAATAATTTTACTGCTGTCTTGCTTCCATATTCTCTACTAGTAATTTGACACAGTAAAACGTCATTCAATTCAGCCAACCCAATAACTAGACACGGTCTAAGTTTTGTCGAGGTTAAGTTTGAGAATGGAAAAGCCGCCAGAACTACTTGACCTATTGATAAATTTTCCATGCATTTTCTTCTTCTGAACGCATCCAGTCCTTGGTGAATGACTCTTCGGAAGCGCTAGAAAAGCCATTAATATCTTTACTAACTTTTAATGGTACTATTTTTATCTCACCCTTTTTTACCTTAATTTCAACATCTTTGTTTATTCCACTGAGAATAAGTGCATCTTTGGGTATTCTTATGCCTTTAGAGTTTCCTATTTGTATTATTGTCGATTTCATTGTAATTACTATTGTAATTACAATTACTACTTATGCCATTGACTATTCCTGGTAGCGGCGACAGGAATTGAACCTGTGACCTCGAGCTTATGAGTCTCGCGCTCTAACCATCTGAGCTACGCCGCCATAGTTATCAGTTCTAAAATATACCATTTTTAATATCTGTTGTATAGATGATAGGGTATTATATCTTTATGGAAATTGATATTCAACCAGGTAAATATATCGTTGCTGTTTCCGGCGGAGTAGATTCAATTGTGCTACTGGATTTATTGATGCACCAAAACAATCTAGAATTAGCCATAGCACATTTGGATCATGGCATTAGAAAAGAGTCACACTTGGATCATGACTTTGTTGAAAAGCTATCTGAAAAATATGGGCTTAAGTTTTTCTCTAAAAGAGTTGAGCTCGGTCAAAACGCTAGCGAAGATAATGCTCGAAAAGTTCGTTATGATTTTTTAGATAGTGCAATGAAAAGTTTTGAGGCAAAATCCATAATAACAGCACATCATCAGGACGATATTTTAGAAACTGCAACTTTCAATATACTTAGAGGCACTGGAAGAAGTGGTCTTAGTTCTCTGAAATCTACCCCTAAAATATTAAGGCCTTTACTTAGGTATTCTAAACTTGAGATTTTAGAATATGCAAAAACACATCAATTAGATTGGGTGGAAGATAAGACTAATCAGGATACTCGATATTCTAGAAATTATATAAGACATAAAGTATTAGCCAAGTTAAACAATAAATCTAAGGATAAGTTGATTACTCTTGTTAATAATACTCGCGATGTTAATGGTCTTATTGATAAGGAGCTGAATCTGCAACTTCATAAAAACCTGAAAGATAATAAGCTGGATAAGCACTGGTTCATTATGCTACCTAATAATGTTGCAGAAGAAGTTGTTGCGTATTGGTTTAGGCAGAGTGGACTTGGTTCTTTTGATAAAAAAATCATCCATAGAAGCGTGGCTGCAATTAAGACATTTAAATCTGGTAAACAGTCAGATATATATGGAGGTTCAAGGCTAATAATTGAAGATCAGACAGTAGCTATTACTCGTTAATTCAATTAGTGATGAATCTTTGGTTTTCTGTTATAATAAATATCTATGGATAAAAAAAGTTTTCGTTCGCCCACCAATAAAGATAATGGAAGCCGTAAGGGTTCTAAAAATATAGGTTTTATTGCCTTATTGATACTACTAGGACTAATTGTATTTGCAGCCTATGGACAGTCATCACCATTAAAAGAAATACCAATGACCCAAGTGGTTCAACAGAATAATAATGACCAACTGTCATATATATATGTAAATGGTAACCAGTTAACTATTACTCAAAAAGGTCAATCAAAGGCAACCGAGAAGTCATATAAAGATCCAGGCAGTAGTTTAAGTGCCGAAGGTCTTAATACTAAAAAAACTACAATTCAGTATGCTTCTGAATCATCATCCAGCTCGACTTGGTTAAATATTGGTCTAACTATTCTCCCAATAATTATTATCTCGGGAGTGATTTACTTTATGTTGAAATCTGCGCAAGGTCAGGGTAATCAGGCTCTTAGTTTTGGAAAGAGCCGAGCTAGACTTTATGGAAATGAAAAAGATAAAGTTGATTTCAATCAGGTAGCTGGTAGTGCTGAAGCTAAACAGGACTTAAAAGAAGTAGTTGAATTTCTTAAGTATCCAAAGAAGTTTGCTGCAGTTGGAGCAAGAATTCCAAAAGGAGTCTTACTAATTGGTCCTCCAGGAACTGGTAAGACTTTATTGGCTCGAGCCGTTGCTGGTGAAGCTAACGTGCCATTCTTTAGTATTTCTGGTTCTGAATTTGTTGAAATGTTTGTTGGTGTTGGAGCAAGTAGAGTTAGAGACTTATTTGCAAAGGCTAAGAAAAACGCACCTTGTATAATCTTCATCGATGAAATTGATGCTGTCGGTAGAAAACGTGGTAGTGGCATGGGTGGTGGACATGACGAAAGAGAGCAAACCCTCAACCAGATTCTCGTAGAGATGGATGGTTTCGAACAAGGTCAAAATGTAATTGTTCTTGCTGCAACTAACCGATCAGACGTACTTGATCCAGCACTTCTTAGACCTGGACGCTTTGATAGACGAGTTAATATTGATCTTCCAGACCGCAAAGACAGGGAAGCTATTCTTAATATTCATTTCAAAATGATTCCTACTGACAAAACTGTTGATTTAGCATCATTGGCTGCAAAATCTGCTGGCTCATCTGGTGCAGACCTGCAGAACATGGCCAACGAAGCAGCTATTATCGCTGCTAGAAATGATAAAAAAGTTATTTCTAATGAAGACGTTACAGAAGCTTTCGAGAAAGTTGCAATCGGACCTGAGCGTAAGAGTAAGGTTATGAATAATAAGGAAAAAGAACTTACTGCTTATCACGAATCTGGACATGCTATTGTTGGTCACGTACTTCCTGATAGCGATTTGGTACACAAGGTTACAATTATCCCAAGAGGCGGTACGGGCGGAGTAACTTGGTTCATACCACCAGAAGATCGAAGCTATCATTCACTGATTGAATTCAAAGATATATTAGCTCGTATGTTAGGTGGACGTATTGCAGAAGAAGTAATTTACGGAGCAGATAGAATTACGACTGGAGCTGGTAATGATCTTCAAAAAGCTGCAGAACTTGCAAGAGATATGATTGTTAACCAAGGCATGGGTAAGAAGCTACGTGATCAAGTTTTTCATATTGATGAAGGCATGATGATCGAGAAAATAGTTCATGAAAGAGATTATTCAGAAGATACTGCCAAAATAATCGATGATGAAGTAGAAGCTCTTATTACTGAAGCTGCAAATAGAGCCAGAATGGTCATTAAGGCAAACCTTAGTTGTGTCGAAAAATTGAAGGATAAACTCTTAGAAAAAGAATCTGTTGAAGCGACTGAAGTTAAGCATATTTTTGAAGATTCAGTAATGCCTAAACCAGCAGCACTTTATTAAAAAATCTAAAAGTCTAGCATAAAGCATAACAAAAATGCGACAATAGCTAAATAATTATGACTAATTCTATAAGCAACCAAAACAATAAAGGAGTTTTACTTTTACTTCAAGTACCACGTACTAATGAGAAAAAGGAACTTGCTGCAGAACAAATGTTTGCCAGTCTTCATGGACTACTATCTAGTCAGAAGAGATCTAATCTATTTTCATCGTTTAGTGGAGAAACCATCAGCTTTGAGATAGCAGTTATTAATAAGCGAATCGGCTTCTATGTTTGGGTTCCAGATTATTTGAAAAGTTACGTTGAGGAACAAATTTATGCTCAATATCCGACCGTTAACATCTCTGAAGTTGAAGACTATTCAATCAATAAGAAGTTAAATGGAAAGGATATCATAACGACTGAACTTAAGCTAACAGGGCATAGTGCTTTGCCGATAAAAACTTTTCAGAGTTTTGAGGTTGATCCATTAGCCGCTATTACGGCAACACTCGCTAAATTTGAAGATAACGAGGAGGCCTGGATACAGCTAGTTATAAGACCTGCTAGCAGTAATTGGCATCGTAACAATGAAAAGTATATATCTAGCCTTAGAAGCAGTAAGGGTGGTTCAGGAGCTAGAGATTTAATAAACCTCATACTATATCCAGCCGCCAAACCAGGTGCTAGTAATTCAGTGTTAACCGATTCTCAGCAAACAAGAATATCTGGAGCCGAGGAGAAAAGTCAAAAATTGGCCTTTGAAGCTGTACTTAGAATAGTTTACAAGGGCGGTGGTAATAAAGCCCAGGCAAAATTAAGATTACAATCAATTGTAGCCAGCTATAAGCAGTTTAATACAACCTATCTTAATAGTTTTGAGCATAGAAAAACTTCTGAACTAAATAACGAGGTGTTGAAATTTACTCAAAGAAAAATTTCAAAAAATAGTCTAACCTTTAATATAGAGGAAGTAGCTACATTATTTCATCTGCCACACACTAATGTAGAGACTCCCTATATACTTTGGGCGCTATCTCAAACTGCTGAGCCACCAGCTAATTTGCCAATCGTCTCTAATATTCATAATCCAGCCATTAGTCCTATTGCAGCGACTAATTTTAGAGGCCACAATACTATGTTTGGCTTGCCGCGTAGTGACAGGGGTAGACACCTATATGTTATTGGACAAACTGGAGTAGGCAAGTCAGGTATGCTCGAACTATTAACAATATCTGACATTTATAGCCCGTATGGCTTTGCTATTATTGATCCTCACGGAGATTATGCTCAGAATATATTAGCTAGAATTCCAGAAGAAAGAATTAAGGATGTAGTATATTTCAATCCAAGTGATGTGGACTTTCCTGTCGCATTCAACCCAATGGAAGTTTATGATTCAAAACTAAAAACTCACACTTGCTCAGAACTCATAGGGGTACTGACACGTATGTTCGATTCCTGGGGTCCTCGATTAGAATATATTCTTAGATATAGTATTCTAGCTCTACTCGATTATCCGGACGCTACCATGTTAGACATAACTAGAATATTAACTGAGAAGAAATTTCGAGATGAAGTAGTTGGTTTCATAGAAGATCCTGTTGTCAGGAATTTCTGGACTGTTGAGTTTGCAAGTTGGAATAATAAGTTTGCTGCTGAGGCTGTTGCGCCAGTACTAAATAAAGTAGGTGCCTTTACTGCCAATCCTCTAGTCAGAAATATAATTGGTCAGAAAAAGAGTTCATTCAATATTAGACAGATTATGGATGAAAACAAGATTTTAATTGTTAATTTATCTAGAGGATTAGTCGGAGAAGACAATGCAGCATTATTAGGATCTCTACTTGTGACTAAAATTCAATTAGCAGCCATGAGTCGTGCAGATATTCCAGCCTCCAATAGAACTCCTTTCTATCTCTATGTAGATGAGTTTCAGAACTTCGCTACTGACTCATTCACGACAATTTTGAGTGAGGCTAGAAAATACGGCCTAAACTTAACTGTCGCTAATCAGTACATAGCTCAGATGATACCAACAGTTAGGGACGCTATTTTTGGTAACGTTGGTTCTATTATTGCCTTTAGAACAAGCGCCGATGACGCAAGAGGTATGCAGAAATATTTTGAACCAAAATTCACGGAGTATGATCTAGTCCATATGCATAATAGACATTTTGTAGTTAATATGACCATTGAAGGCGAGAAGGTTCCAGCTTTCTCGGCAATTAGTCTGAATCTCCCCGTATCGCCTCATGACAATAGCAGTAGAATAATAGATCACAGCCGAGAGCTATATTCAAAAAATAAGCATGAAGTATCAAAAGATATTGGAGATAAGTATTTGGTGCCTCAACAGATGAAGAATAATATTGCCGCAACCAATATTAAAAATGATTCATTCAAACCTAGCGATAAAACTATAAAACCAAAAAGAAAAAGAAATCGCCATCATAAGTCTGCTGTTTTAAACAATGCACATTCAACTTCGAATAACTTTGGAAAGGTTGCTATGAACGGACTTGCTGATTTGGCTGAAGATGAAATTGTAAGAATGAAAAAATAAGCTTTATCTAATTATTACAATAGTTTAATATCATAAGCATATACATTATGTAATGAGGGGAACAATCAAGTGGAGAAAATAAAAAAGTTTAAATCATATTCAAAGCAGAACAGAGTTACAGGTTTAATAGTTATAGCGTTTATTGCTATAGCAGGAAGTACTTATTTACTATTTGCTAGAGCCGCAACTACAGCATCAACGCTACCATTAACATCATCTGCTGTTATTTCCTCAAAATCTCCAACACTGGTTTCAGCAAACCCTGCTATTCTTCAAACGACAGGTCTTGGCAACAGTATTGGCGGCTATAGAAGTTTTCTTAAATTCAATGTAGCAACTCCCAACACAACGGACACTATTAATAGCGTACAGCTCAAGGTCTACACTCAAACAGCTAATGGCGCTGGTTTTTATCTTAAGGCTGTTGCTGACTCAACTTGGGATCCAACTAAGGTCACATATAATACTCACCCTGTTATTGGAAATATTCTTGCAAATTCAGGAGCAACCACTGTTAATGCATGGAAAACTATTGACCTAACCGCTATTGTTAAGACTACCGGACTAGTATCATTCTGCTTATATCCAAAGGATAGCGGAATTATTCAATATAGCAATGCTGGCACAACAGCGCCACAACTAGTAGTGACATATGCTGCAGCATCTGCTCCAGCACCGGCAGATACTACAGCACCTACAAATGTAGGAATAACTGCTCCATCAGCAGGATCAACAGTTAACGGTGTTTACAACTTTACATCTTCTGCTTCAGATAACGTTGGAGTAGCTAAGGTAGAATTCTATAACGACTCAGCACTAATAGGGACTGCATTAACGAGTACTGCTTCTGGGTATGTAATCCCTGGTGCAACTGCTGGAACTACTGGCTACGATACAACGAAGATTGCTGATGGAACACATAACATTTACTCGATTGCTTATGACGCTGCTGGAAACAAGACCCAAAGCACATCAGTTAGCTATACAGTCAAGAACACTACTACAAGCGTTCCACCATCAACAAGTACGACCGTAAGAGCAACTTTCTACTACCCATGGTTCACTGAAACTTGGGGCAGCTTGACCACTCCAGATACTAACTATCACCCAACTGCTGGATTCTATTCATCAGATACTGCATCAGTAATAACTAAGCATATCCAACAAATGACTTATGCTGGTCTAGATGCATCCATAGCGTCATGGTGGGGACAGGGTCAACACAGTGAAAGCACTCGAATTCCAGCGCTTTTAAATAACTCTGCAAACTCATCAAATGGAAAGAATCTAAAGTGGTCCCTATACTATGAAAAAGAAAGCATTGGCGACCCTACTGTTACAGAAATTAATGCCGATCTTACCTATATAAAGAGTAATTATGCAAGTAATGCAAATTACCTACAAATAGGTGGCAAGCCAGTTATCTTCGTCTTCACTGATGGAAATGATGCATGCGCAATGGCTCAACGTTGGCATGATGCAAATACATTAGGATTCTATGTTGTTCTCAAAGTATTCTCTGGATATACAGCCTGTGCAACTCAACCTGATGGCTGGCACCAATATGGCCCAGCTAGTGCAAAAGATTCTCAAGGAAAATATTCCTACACCATCTCACCAGGATTCTTCAAATATAACGAAACTACAGCCCGACTTCCTAGATTAAGCGCTACTGACTGGACAACAAATGTAAATGCTATGGTTGCTTCAAATGCTCAGTTCCAACTAGTAACAACCTTCAACGAATGGGGTGAAGGATCAGCTGTAGAACCAGCAACAGAATGGGCTTCAACTTCTGGATATGGAACATACATAGATGTCTTGCATCAAATTCTTAATAACACTACAGCAACTGTTGATAATGCCCCGTCAGTTACAATCACTAGCCCAGCCAACTCTGCGACCGTTAATGGCATAGTCCAAATAAAGTTCTTGGCCACTGACACTGACACCACACCAGTCGACAACACTTCAGCCAAGGTCACTATCGATGGCACCACTCAGACAGCTACAGCTACTGGCAATGCCAATGAGTTCGCCTATTCTTGGGATACTTCGACTTTGGCAGATAGCAGTACCCATACTATTACGGCTACGGCTTCCGACACAGCTGGTAAATCAGCCACTTCGAGTGCAATAACAGTCACTAAAACGGCCACAACATGTAGCGGTAATCCAACAACTCCGAGCAATGTCACCACCAGCTTGTCTGGTACAACCGTGATAGTAGGCTGGGGAGCTTCCACTGCAGCTGCTAATTGTACTATTGGTAGCTATCAAGTCTGGCGAGCAATTGGCACTAACCCTGCCAGCCTGCTTCAAACCACAACAGCATCTACACTGAGCTACAACGACGCTACGGCACCTTACAGTAGCAGTGTTAAATATTACATTATTGCGCTTGATACAGCGAGCCATCAGTCTACGGCATCAGCGGTATCAACTATTACTACATCAGCCTGCTCTGACAGCACAGCACCAACTACTCCCGGCAGTTTCACGGCTAACTCATCAACCACTTCGGTAGGTTTATCTTGGACAGCCTCAACTGATTCCAGTGCTTGCAGCTTAGCTGGTTACAAGGTTTACCAAACCAATGGCACTACCGATACTGAGATCGGCACCGTACCAGCTAACGCATCACTTAACTACAACGTTACTGGGCTAACCGCCAGCACTGCCTACACTTTCAAAGTAAAAGCTTACGACAGTTCATCGACTGCCAATTTGTCAGCTGCTGCAACGGTCTCGACCAATACTACTGCTCCAAGTTCTGATGTTACCATGGTGGTAGCTGGCGACATCTCTAAACCCAATAGCACAACTTATGCAGCTCAAACCGCTAGCTTAATTAAAAATCAAATAAAACCATCAGTTGTATTAACATTAGGCGACAATCAATACGAAAAAGGAATTCTCGCCGACTTTAATACATACTTCGACAAAACTTGGGGTCCTACCAGCTTAGGATTGAATGTTTACCCATCACCGGGCAATCACGACTATGGTAACAGCGATGGTGCTGCAGGCTATTATAGCTATTTCAAAGCTGGCACTGACACAATTAATGGCAACGCTGTCACCGGACCGGCAAATTCGGGTTATTACGCCTTTAATACTGCTAATAACTGGCGAATTTATAGCATGAATACAGAGGCCAATGTTACTAACGCGGGCACCTTTTTGACTAACGATATGGCTGCTAACCCCCGCACTTGTAGTATTATATTTGGCCACAAACCTTACTATGACTATGGCACAACTCACGCCGGCAACGGTGACAGTACCTTACCATGGCTTAAGACCTTCTATGCAAATAATGGTGATGTGGTCTTAGATGGTCACGAGCATAACTACCAACGCTTTAATCCGGTTAACCCGAACAATGATACAGTCGATACTGCCAAAGGCCTGCAATCCTTTGTGGTCGGTACTGGTGGAGCCGACAACTTGTACACCCCATTCGGTGCTACAAATCACAATGCTAATACTTTAGTAGCCACCTATAATGCTACATGGGGCGTACTTAAACTTACCTTGCACACCAACAGCTATGATTGGGAATTCATTCCTATCGCTACTGGTGGATACACAGACTCCGGGAGTGGACAATGTCATTAAATATTAAAGGAGTGGATCATGTCATCAAATATTAAAGGCATAAAGCTAAACGAATTATTTGCTAAAAAAAACCGAAAATTTCTAATCGTCTTGTTGGCAGTACTAGTTTTAATAATTGCCATAACCGTGCCAACAGTGAAGAAAATAAACCGCGATCGTTTCAATAATAACTTATCCAAACATCTGGCTGCCGAGGAATCTAATGAACCAAAACCAGTAAATACGGCTACACCAGCTGATTATTATGTGAATGGTTTTAAGTACGCAGTTGATGTGATAATTGGATCCAACGGCTTCACTCCGTCTGCTTTATCGGTCAAGCCAAACACTAAATTGATTTTTAAAACCAATGATACTAAACCGCACTTTGTACTGTTGGCTCCAGGCAGTGAATCACCTAAATTCTTCGGTGAAAAATCTGATATTACTCGCAATCAACTTTATCAAACTAGACTCGAAATGCCAGGAGTCTACGGCTTTTACGACAAATACAATCCTAAACAAAGCCTAACCGTTACTGTAACTAAATAATTAGCTTTTTGTATTTAATCTGCCATTGCTGGCGTTGAAGCAAAAGATTAAATTATGCAAGTGAGTAGCTTTACATATTAAAGCTTAAGGTATACAGTATATATACAAAAGTAAATGAGGGAGACTATATGACTGGTAAAATTGAAGGCGTAATCGTACTAGTTCTTATAATATTATTATTATTTGGATCTAAGAGAATACCAGAACTTGCTAAAAGTATCGGTGCATCTGTTAAGGAAGTAAAAAACGGATTTAACGGAACTAGCGACGATAAAACTGTAGCCGAAGCTGATAAAAAAGATTAAAAAATAGCAAAAAGGACTTTATAAGGGTGTGAATTCGTCTCAAACTTTCCATGACCACGTGAGAGAGCTACGAAATAGAGTTTTAGTGGTTCTATTATGCGTGGGATTATTTTCTGTGATTGGATATGTGCTTAGAAACCCGATTGTTAATTTCATCCAAAGGCCTATTGCATCACCCCTCTACTACAACACTCCAGCTGGTGCGTTTAATCTTGTTTTTAAGATATCCTTTATAGTCGGTATGTTTTTATCAATCCCAATCATTGTCTATAACTTAATTAGATTTTTGGAGCCAGCATTCAGCAAGAAGATTAAGGGGAAGCAAATAATTGGCTCCCTATTCTTCTCTTGTTTATTAGCAGTCATGGGGGCAGCATTCGGCTACTACATCCTTCTGCCATTATCTCTACATTTCTTTGGGGGTTATTCATCAAAGAATATCTCAGCCCTAATATCTGCTAATGAATATTTTAATTACGTAATTAATCTAGGAATAGCATTCGCCCTATTATTTCAGATTCCATTAATAATTGACTTTATAAATAGAATTTCACCCATAAAGCCTAGTCAGTTATTAAAGTATCAAAAACACGTCATAGTTATCGCCATAATTATTGCTATTGCTTTGCCTTTCACTTTTGATCCGATTACTCAATTCGTCGTAGCAGTTCCAATCATAATTCTTTACTACCTATCGATACTATCAGTAATGTTTAGTAATAGAGGGCTACATAAGAAACAGGCAATTGAGCAAGCCGTTGTCTACTATGCCCAACCAGTTACGCAGCCTGTCTTACCAGTATATGAGCCTACACCGGCCCATATCGAGGCCCATGAGGTAATTTCTGCTAATACTAGACCAAGGATTAGGTATTTTGATGTAGTACCAGCTAGGAAGTCTCCTGTAGTGAATCCCAAGACTTCTATTAAACAGGCTACTATAAAATCTAGACCAATCCAGAAAACCAGATTCGTGGATGGATTTAGACCAATCATAAACAACGTATAGCCTCAATTTAATAAAAAAATATAACAATATAATCTGTTAATGGTTATATTGTTATATTTACAATAGTATCATTTTAGTTTAAAATATACATCCTATGTTTGGGATAACTGACATTTATGTGAGGTGGTCAAAAGCTTACTTGTATCTTTGTTCTATTTTTGTAGTTCTATTAATGCTTTCATTTAGTTCGAAAGCTTTTGCTGCGACTACTGAGATTAGAGCAATTATTGAACCAGTTCGATATATTTATTTAGATAACAACGATAGAGTTACAAAAATTCAAACCAATACAAACCTAAATAATTATGCAATGACGTTCTGGATTGATTATAATAACCGATCAATTAAGCCAAGTATCAAGGAGAAGATTAACTATAACATATTTGTAAAAAAACTTCCCAAGGATATAGTGGGCACTTTTTATAAAAGTACTAATAATAAAAGTATTAGACTGAATTTATTTTCTAAGATATCAATAATCACCAGAATCAAAATATTAGATTCCAACTCCTAGTAAACTTAAAGATTTATTACCAAGTGTTTTGAATGATTTTGTGTCAGTACCGAGAGTACCGTTGAGCGTTGCCTGGCCACTATTCTGAGCATAGGAATTAAAATAATAAGTAGTTCCAGGAATAAGACCTGTTATATTGACTGAGAAGGTTCCTCCTGAAGCTTGTGTAGGTGTAGCAGTATTAGTAGGACCAACAGTATCTCCGCCAGATCCTGAAATTGGATTTGTGCTAGTACTGGCGTAATAAAATCCTTCTGCGGCCATGTATCCGTTACCATTACTGGTCAATGTTCCATTAAGTGTAGCGCTGGTTGCAGTAATGTTGGTTGCAGCCTGTGTAGTTACGGTTGGGGCTGTTGATGCCTTATAGGTAACTGTTGTTGCATTGCCCGCCCTTGGAGTACCGCTAGCTCCAGATAAAAATGGGTTGTGAGTTCCTGTTGATGGAGATATCCCATATCCACTCATTGCAAATGTAGCTGTTGTTGGATTAAGGTTTCCAAAAGTATAAGTTGCAGTACCAGATGGATCTCCGATAGCCGGACCAC
>CAITDW010000052.1 GCA_903891235.1 uncultured Candidatus Saccharibacteria bacterium | reverse complement strand
TGCCATGGACAGATTAATAAGTCCTGAACTCCTTTAAAAGTCCAGATGATTCTAAATGTCCAGTTGAAGACGTAAAATTAACAAAACTCAACAAAATTTATATCCTTAAGAACATTGTTGTCAAAAGACATTGAGAAACTTGAGACTGCAACGATAGTTAACGAATCTTAAATCTAATTTTCGAATAACAGATGCTCCTTCTTATAAGCTATCTTAATCAAGAATCTGAATCATTAAAATACATGCAGGTCTTTTTGCTAAATAATCCGGAAGCAAAAGTCGAAGGATACTATGGGTCACGAAAGAAATGTACTCTACTAGTAAATGTAACTGAGCCATCTTTATTCTTCAGCTCTTTATTGCTTCTAATGTCTTACTTGAACGATCTTCATTTGAATAAAAAGCTTTTTCATGGTGACATAAAGCCTGCAAACATCTTTCTTGAATTAGATGCCTACACAATAACCACAGACTGCGGATCACTGATACCTCTGTATTATACAGAGGAATAATAGTACTACCACATAAAAACACTGACACCACGGTACAGTTCATAGGAACATTAAAAGGCATGGAAAGATGGAACAAAAAGAACATATCAAGAACTGATCAAGGAGGACTACTATTAGTTTAAAAAGACTATAAATTAAATGGTCAGAGAACTCAGGAAAAATAATGAATAAATCACACATCTTACCCAAATAATCATTGATAAAATGAACTTAAATACAACAGAGACAGTGGAATAACTGAGACAATAAATACTAAATGACTCAAATTTGTGCATCGATATAGTGAAATACTTGCGAAGCACTGGCAAATACTCTATCTTGTTCTGGAAACAATTTCCTGAAGTTGTTCATCATGCAATTGGATGGATGTAGACTCCGGAGAATCAACCACCATGCCCATAGCTAACACTACATTTCTTAGAAGATTGCAGTCATTGGTTCTTTATGAATACAGAAGAACAGATTCAAGAAGAAGTCAACAAATGGATTGAATCAGAGCTTGGCGTGAGTCTCTCATGGTTGAACCTCATCTAGTGTATCTGGAAATTAATCAACTCATTAATTAAAGATGAAGATAGTAAGCCTCACCAAAACAGCGAACAGATGTTCAAATAATTTGAAACTCTCTATATAGTTTCACTAAGAATTCACTCTAGAGATGAAGATGTGAAAAGACAATTCTAGATTGCAATGGAGTACTCTTTGGTGACTGTAAAGAGATCACTGAAAGAGAGAAGCAAATCGTTCGTAAGGTAGAAAGAACTCTTTATTGACTTTGGAACCTACTTCTCAGAGATTATGAAAGGAGAAGACTAAGTGGGAGACATTGCATGTTCCAGACAGAAGGCTATATTTAAAATATAATCTCTCTGCAAACCTTGTATGTGACATTTTCCACTAAATCAGAATCAATCATAATTTGTTGTTTTATCTTTATATCTCTCATAAATTTGAGAATATCGGGGTTTTGGGGTTTTGGGGTTTTGGGG
>CAITDW010000051.1 GCA_903891235.1 uncultured Candidatus Saccharibacteria bacterium | reverse complement strand
TCTAAACAAATTGCTACAATAAAATAAGTAATTATTATTTTGGAGAATAAAGTGAAAGACAGAACATTACAGAAAATATTAGAAGCTGAAGAGATAAGGCAAAGAAATGGTTTAGAACTTATTCCGAGTGAAAATTATGTTTCAAGAGATGTGCTTGAAGCATTAGGTAGTGTTTTTACTAATAAATATTCCGAAGGATATCCAGGCAAGAGATATTATGGTGGTCAAGAAAACACTGATCAAATCGAGAATATTGCAATCGATAGAGCTAAAAAATTATTTGGATCTGATCATGCTAACGTGCAACCATTAAGTGGTGCACCCGCGAATCTAGCTGTTTACCAGGCTTGGCTAAATCCCGGCGACACTGTACTAGCTATGAAATTAGATCATGGCGGACACTTAACACATGGCGCACCTGTCACTCATGCAGCTAAACTATATAATTTTGTACGTTATGGACTCTCAGACATAAGTACTGGTGAAATAGATTATGATGAAATGAGGCAAGTCGCCTTGAAAGAGAAACCTAAGTTAA
Source organism: uncultured Candidatus Saccharibacteria bacterium (assembly GCA_903891235.1). Classification (GTDB taxonomy): domain Bacteria; phylum Patescibacteriota; class Saccharimonadia; order Saccharimonadales; family UBA4665; genus CAIYEO01. The sequence goes on along the minus strand of CAITDW010000051.1, from coordinate 7,014 downwards.
TAATTGCTGGCTTTAGTGGCTATCCTAGAAGTCTCGACTATAAAAAATTTGTAGAGATTGGCAATGAGGTTGGAGCGGTCCTTATGGCAGATATGGCTCACATTGCAGGATTAATCGCTGGTAAAGTACTCGACAATCCTTTGGATTTTGGTTTTCATATCATGACAACAACTACACATAAAACCCTCAGAGGCCCCAGAGGTGGATTAATCTTATCTAACGGTAATGTCTCTAATCCCTTGCGTGCTCCAGAAAAAACAATTGAGAATTTACCGACGCTTATAGATAGACAAGTTTTCCCTGGGCTGCAAGGTGGTCCGCACATGAATAATATTCTCGCTAAAGCAGTTGCATTTGGTGAAGCATTGGATCCAAGTTTTAAAGTTTATGCAAAGCAAATTTTAAAAAACTCAAAGAAACTATCTGAGGAGCTGATAAAACATGATTTTAAATTAGTCACTGGCGGTACGGATAATCACTTAATTATGATTGATATGCCTACAAGTTTTGGTATAGATGGACGCATTACTCAAGAAGCCTTCGATAAAATTGGACTTACTGCTAATTGTAACTCTATACCAGACGATAAATTACCTCCATATAGACCGAGTGGCTTAAGACTTGGTACGCCCGCAATTACTACACGAGGATTAGTTGAGGGCGATATGGTTAAGATTGCTGATTGGATGAAGCGAGCGGTTGTTAATAGAGACAATGAAGATATTCTAAAAAAGATAAAAAAAGAAGTCAGAGATTTTTCAATAAAATTTCCATTGCCAAGTGATAATTAAGGTAAAATTTCTGGTTCCTGATCTAATTTAATATTATATTTATCTAGTATTTGATGGCTGATATAGTCCCTAAAGCTTATTAAATCATTTGTACTTTTAGCGTGTTTATTTATAAAAACAACCGCTTGTTTATCCGATGTTGCCATACCAGTTTTCTCATCATAAAAGCCTTTAAGCCCAGCATTCTCTATTAACCAAGCTGCAGGAATTTTATATTTTCCATCTTTAGTTTGCCAATAGGGCATATTCTCAAATATTTTTTCTAATTTAATGAAGTGATCGGCTGATATTACTGGATTTTGAAAGAACGAACCATTATTGGAAACTTTTTCTGGATCTGGTAGTTTAGTTTTTCTAATAGCTATTACCGCCTGTCTAATAGTTTTTGGATTAATCGATTTGATATGATTGTCATCAAAATAGTTTTGGACACTTGGATAAAGAGGCAAATTAGGACTTAGCTCACTTAACTTAAATGTCACAGATGAAATAATAAATCTCTTAGAGTCCTCGTTTTTGAAGCGACTCGTTCTGTAGCCAAAATTTGCCTGACTATTTTTAATTGTTACAAAACTTGACTCCTTGAGATCATAAGCCTCTATAGAATCAATAGTTTCTGAGACTTCTTGGCCATAAGCTCCAACATTTTGAATTGGTGTTGCGCCAACCGTGCCTGGTATTAGGGACATGGCCTCTATTCCTGTGAGATTTTTGTTGGTAGTTAATTCAACAAAATTATCCCAGCTGTAGCCACCACCAACCTCTATAAAATGATATTTTTCAGAGACTCTCTCTTTAATAAATTCTATTCGGTTGATTATCAAAAGACCGTCAAAGCCTTGATCTGCCCAGATAACATTACTACCTCTACCTATGACTAATATTTTTAAATTATTTTCTTTAGCAAATTGAACAGCTGTTTTTATATCTAATTTAGACTTAATAGTGCAAGAATATTTAGCCTTGCCACCTAATCTCATTGTTGAATATTGTCTTAAATCCGTGTTTTCTTGAAAGGTCATTATTCACATTATAACTTTTTTTACTTGCAAGGCTATGCAAATTAGAGATAATATTATGTATATGAGTAAAGAATCATCAGGAAGCATCCCATATAAAAGCCTTGGACTTAAGCTGCAAAGAATTAGACAGAAGTTCAATCAAAGTATTTCAGAGGTTAGTGGTGCCGTTGAAATTGACGAAAAAAAATTGTTGTCTATTGAGAATGGCAATAAAAGACCAACAGAAGATATCCTGCTTCTTTTAATAGCTCATTTTAATCTTTCCGATAGCGAAGCTGCAAAACTTTGGGATTTAGCGGGTTATTCTAATGATTCAGACAACCAAGATGATGCATTTAAATTCACTCCTCTGCTACTAGTTATGCCCGTCGACAATAAGGTTAATTATTCAGATAAGGCAGAAATTGTAGCCAACCAAAACGGAATCGTCATAAACTTCATCCAACAACCGAACGGCCCATATCCAATACAAACTGTTGCTAGAGTCGGTATGAGTTTTGAGCAAGCCTTAAAATTAACTGAAACATTATCTAAGACCTTAAAACAACTCAAAAACAATAATCTTCCAAAAAATATCCAGGAATCAAAACCTAACGACAATAACCCTGAAAAATAAACTAATTATGCTATATTAGAGTTATATGGATAATTCTTCTTTGGATAATGCCAATCCAATTAATCAAAATGATCAAACAAATAATTTAAGTGGCACAAGATTTAGTGGTCTATCTGGCAATGAATTATTTTGTCTTCAATTAATTGGTTTTGAGCCTGGAAACTTAGTCCTCGGTAATAGCGTCTACGCGATTGGCTTCTTGGGTAGTCAATTGGCCGGGATTAAGACAGTTATAGGTGGTGAAATCAAACAAGTTACAAACATGATTGCTGGCGGTAGAGTTGAGGCCATTAATCGACTAGAAAAAGAAATAGCTTCCAATGGCGGCAATGGGGCGACAGGAGTTACAAGTGAGCTAATTTTTCACCAAGGCAATATAGAGTTTTTATCAATTGGTTCAACCATACATAGAATTGATCAACAGCTTACACCTTCAATCACTTCTTCAAGCGATGGTCAGGAATTTTTCTGCCAGGTAGATGCTGGATATATACCAATTAAATTTGTTTTTGGAAATGTGGCCTATTCTTTAGGAATTGCCAGAAGCTTCATGGGAGAGCTTAAGGAAATGGTGAGGGGAGAAGTTAAGCAGTATAGTAATGTATTTAGCACTACTCGTAATTTGGCATTGGAAAGAATAACTGAAGAGGCTAGAAAAGCCGGTGCTAATTCTATAGTCGGAATAAGAACCACTATTGTTCCTGTTGGACAAAAAGGTGTTAAGGAGATGGTAATGATAGGTACTGCTTCATATTCCGAACAAGCTGCCAAATATGCTGAATCAGTCGGAGGAATTATTAGTAGTGATTTAACGGCTGAAGAAATGTGGAACGTTACAAGAATTGGATACGTTCCACTTAAATTGATTCTTGGAACATCAGTCTATTCTCTAGGAATTGCGGGTGGTATTAAAGCCGCTATTAGGGGGTTTGTCAAAGGAGAGATAAACACACTAACTCAGTTGATATATGAAGCAAGAGAGCAATCATTTAAGAGAATTAAAGAACAGGCTGATGCTATAAATGCTACTGATGTGCTCGGAATAAAGACTTATATCTATCAGCTTGAAGATGATTTAATAGAATTTTTAGCGATTGGAACGGCTGTCAAAAAAGTAACAGATGTGAAAACTAGATCCGATCAATTACCTCCTCAGGCAGTTATGAGAGATAAAACAACCTTCGTTGACTTGTCACAATCGACAAGTAATAGTACACTTAATAATTCTAGAGTAAGTGATACTTCATCAAATACTAATGTATAATACCTAGATAGGCGCCCGTAGCTCAGCGGATTAGAGTGTCTGGCTTCGAACCAGAAGGTCGCAGGTTCGAATCCTGCCGGGCGCACCAAATTTGACTTTATTATTCCTTGTGTTGTTCTATATTTCTCAGTATAAATTTAGCTAAAACCTTGAGTTGATTTGGATTTAGATCATTTGTAATTTCATTAACTGAATTTAAGACTGTGTCTGGTACATTATCTAGCATATCTACTAGAGATTTATTTATTAGGGTATCTTTAAGTTTGAATAACATACCATTTACTGGTATGACAGTTAATTCTAGATCAGACGTTTCTTCTAGGATTCTAGTCTGTGGCCAATCTCCATTACGATTTATAGAGGCATTTGTGCTTTTAGTTGCAATATTAGCATCACTTAGGCTAGGTGTTATCCTAATTAAACCATCTTCGCTAACAGCCTTACTATGGGCAATTAAAAAAGCTGATATACTTTTTCGTCTTGTATTTGGATTAATTCTTGGATTTCTAGGCTCTTTTTCCATAAAAATATTTATACCATATTATATAAAATATTACAAATATTTAGTACTAAAACTTGCATTATTGTTGTTTGATATATAATCTATAACCTATGTCAGAAGGCTATAGGTATACCGATAACATAGATTTTATAAAATTAAACATTGATCCGTATGATCCGACTGTTTTGATTAAGGCTCTTGCAACCTGGGTTCCAATAGATAGACATGAACGAGTTTTAGAAGGAATTTTATTTGCTCGAAATATAGGCTATATCTCAATATTGGAAGATACTAATCCTAATACCTATATTTTTTTATGTGGTCCTAGATTTGGATTTGATGCAAATATGGCACTAATAAATGAACTTGATCAAACCGACAGTTTATATCAAGTCGAGTAATTTATTTAATCCTTATAACAATTGCAGTTTTATCATCTATTTTTTTGGAAATTTCATTTAGTTTGTCAGCTGCACTTTGTGCCGTTTCACAAGTTTTGAGAGTGCTATCAATTTCTTCTATATATAAAAAATCTTCCTTATCATTGCCAAAAACACCATCACTAACAATAACGATTTCGCTGCCACTTTCTAACTCAATTAAACCCTCCTGGCTCACACCATGAAAATGTTTTTCATCACCTAGGCAATTATCTACATAAACTCCACTACTTTCATCACGTGATAGTAAATCTAAACTACTACTAGATTTTAGTCTAAGATATATTCTTGAATCACCAACCGAAACCCAGGCCAGGAAATATCTACCTAGATCCTCGTTGAGCTTAGCAATTGTTGCCGTTGTTGTTCCGAGTGGCCTAAATCTGCTCTCAATAACTATTTCTTGATGAGCTTCATTAATTGCTTCAACTAGACTATTAGGTGAGTTTTGTACAGATTTATCTTGATTTCTCTCAATACTAGCCTGAATTGAAGCTGAGGCAATAAGTGCTGATTCTAAAGAGTTATCACTATTACCGACACCATCAAATACGGCATAAAGACTGAGCTCTTCATTAACAAGTGCAACATCCTGTCCTTTGTGTTGCTGCTTCGACAATCCTGATTCAATTGATTTTGTGTTTTTAGCATCCATTCCACTAAGGTTTATCTCACATATGTCTAGTTGATGTCAACAAAAAAGTTTATACGTAAATCTATTCAAAATGTAGTCGCATTTTTTTCTTAAGACTTTTTCTATTTTTTAGCTGGGAGAAATAAAGTCTATGCTCGATTTTTCTTAAAAATCTTTGCTTGCGTTTAAATTTCTGAGAACCAAGTTCATCAAATTGGCTGATTATATATTTTTTATTTAACATATCAAAGCTCCTTTCTTTTTAGAAAATTGATACATTTAAATAATAATAAATAAATCTTAGAAAAAGCTTAAGTTATATACTAATCCTATAAATTATTTAATAAAAAGGGAATATACTGCTGCTATTCCGGATATGCTCATGAGGCCAGTTGCTGACCAACCGATTATTTTCGCAGATCTTTTATTGACCCATTCACCCATTATTTTCTTATCGCCAGCAAGAATCATGATAATAATGAGTATTATTGGAGCCACAACACCATTGGCCACAGCTGAATATATCAAAGCTTTAATTGGATTAAGATGAATAAAATTCATACCTAGTCCAACTAGCATTGAAATTATTATCACTCCATAAAAAGTATGGGCTTGGCTAAGTTTGTGATTGAGTCCTTGTTTTTTGCCTAGACTTTCACTGATTGCATACGAGCTTGAACCAGCAAGTACAGGAATAGCTAGCAAGCCCATTCCAATAATACCGAAAGAAAAAAGATAGTAAGTGGCATTACCTGCTAGAGGCTTAAGTGCTTGAGCCGCCTGAGATGCAGTAGTTATATTGTTGATACCATGAGCGAAAAGGGTACCAGCACAGGCGGTGATTATAAAGAACATTACAATATTTGATAGAATCATACCTGACCAAACATCAATTCTCATCTTTTTAACCTGTACTTTATCAGTACCCATTCTTTGCTTAAGAGTTGTTTGTCCTGATGCTATTGCTTCATCAATTTCTTGAGAGGTTTGCCAAAAAAATAGGTATGGAGATATTGTAGTTCCCAGGATTGCACAAATGAGTAAAAGTTCATTTCTGTTGAATTGAATATGTGGTATGAAGCTATTTTTTAGAACCTCGGCCCAATCTGGTTTTGAAAGCAGTGCAGAAATTATATATGCAAACAATATTAGAGCGAGCCATTTCAAATATCTTGCATATTTTACGTATGGCGTAAATATTTGAAGCAATAATATAAAGATAGTGAATCCAACTACAAGAAATGTGAATCCAACTTTTGGAGCTAGAAGCTGTACTGCTTGTGCCATGGCACCAATATCAGCACCAATATTAAAAGTATTAGCTGCAAAGAGTAGTATTGTGCAGCTAAAAAGAATTGATCTAGGAAAATGATTCTTAATATTACCAGCAAGACCTCTTCCAGTTACTAAGCCTATTCGAGCACACATTTCCTGAACTACAGCCATTAAAGGCATAGTAAAGAAAGCCAACCAGAGTAGACCGAAGCCATATTGAGCTCCAGCTTGAGAATAGGTAGCTATGCCAGATGGATCATCGTCAGAAGCCCCTGTAGTAAGTCCTGGGCCTAAAATGTACCAATAATCTTTTGCATGTTTATATGACTTTTTGGCATTATTTGGCATGCCATCAATAAATTTCTTACCACTAGCTTTTCCTAAAGCATAGGCCTGTGAAGGAGCATTTCTAACTTCATGAGCCATTCTTTGGCCTTCGTGAACACTTTTTTCTAGAGCTTCTGCTGGTG
>CAITDW010000050.1 GCA_903891235.1 uncultured Candidatus Saccharibacteria bacterium | reverse complement strand
TCGGACTTCAACTCCCCCATTTAGCTTCGCCGAAAGCTTTTTATAGTTAGTACCTCTTAATTGGGTAGTGGGGGTCTTATTCATGACAATACGAGCCAGTGATTTATATCCAGCAAGCTGAGCCGCCAACGAATCAATAGAGTTTAATATCTGCAAAGCAGCGTGTTCCAAATCGCTTCCCTTTAATTCTATAAACCGTGCAGTATAGTCTGTGCATCCCAACAATAGGTAGTCGCACTTATTACCTGCCACAATTAAATAGCCATCCACACGAAACAAATTGAAAGTTTTTGGCAAGTTGTTTTCACCAATGTATTTGGGATAAGCATGCCCCCTATCATTTAAAGAAATCACCCCCCTATTATAGGCATTGCTCCATTCTGAAGAAATGGGATGAAAGGGGTTACAACTCATTTTGGTATGCTATGTTTGATATTTTATCGTATTCTGAATTGATAATGCTAGAGGCAGGTGCGTCAATTTCTTCATTTTTAATCATCTTCAAATCTTCATCCAGAATACTCCTTATAGTGCCATTTTCAACAAAGTACACTCCTAACCTTTTGTAATCTAACCAAAGGAGAGGGTCTATTATTTCGCTTACAGCTTGCTCATTCTTTTTACCAATAACTAATGCATACAACAAGTTATTTATAGCCGCTAAAATATAGGGACTGTGTGTAGTTATAACCACCTTATTGTCTGCGTTATTAGCAAATAAAGCAATTAAATCAATTATCAGCTTTTGAGATTCTGGAAAAAGATGGGCCTCCGGTTCTTCAATAAACAATTGTGACTGCATTGAATAGTAAACTCTTTCAATGATAACCAACAATATCCATACAGATTCCTGCTGACCGGAAGATGCGTATTGTAGAAGAATGTTTACGCCATCATTAGTCCCAATGCTGTCTAAGCCATCCTTAGAAGAGAAGGAGCCTTTAAGAATTTGAGACAATAAATTTCGAGCGCGTTGGATTATTCTTGAGTGCTTTGCTGTTTCTCCTAAAAACTCATCGGTAGAATAGCTTGAGAATAGCTGCTTCCTTAAATAATCAATTTCCACGGCGAATTCCCTCGCAAGGAAATCATTAATGTTATTGGTTGAAATATTTATTCTTCCAGAAGATATTGAATAAGATCCTCTCCCTGCGGGAATAAAAGTAAGAAGTCTGCTATCTTTAAAAAGTTCATAAGAGCTTGCTATTATTAAATTCCGGGCCTCCCTAATTTGCAAAACTCTGATATCTTTTGAAGCGACTTGATTAGCATCGGCTTTCGTTATTGTGGCTTGTTTTAAAATGTTGGTAGCATTTGTGACAAGCTGAGTATAGCGCGAGCCAAAGCCGTCACTAAATGACACATCCATAATGCCAACTATTCCAGGACCTCCAATCAAAGTGATTGATATGCCTGGCTGGTATTCGAAAGATAAGAAAGCCTTATTTGAATGATTGTTGGAGACAGGAAAAATATTCAGGAATAAACTTCCAATTTTTGCCTTTAATTGTTGACCATCTAGAATATTTTCCTCTGAAAG
>CAITDW010000049.1 GCA_903891235.1 uncultured Candidatus Saccharibacteria bacterium | reverse complement strand
TTTATGTTGCCATGCTCATCTGGCTCGACAAATTCCAAAAATGCATCAACGACTTTGTATTTCTTATAGTTAATTGAATTTTCAATTAAAAATTTATAAAAGTATAGTTGAAGTTCATATTTATGTAGTTTCTCTGTTTGTTTCCAGCTCTTGTATGATTCACCAGTTTTATAATCGACAATAGTTGCAGTTTTTTTAACCCTATCTATAATCAATTTGTCTATGTTCCCTGTTAAAATCGCATTACCAAGATGAACATTCTCTGATGCAAATGGGACTTCCACTAAATTCATCATATTCTCGTCGAGAATGAATGATCTATAGTATTGCTCTAAGCAGTCCATTCCTTTCTCTTCAAGATTAATTTTTGTCTGATCATTTAAGTCTTTTGAATTTATCTGCATTTTGAATTCTTGTAATAAATCTTCTAACTCCGGCTTAGCTTTATCCATGATCTGTTTTTTAACTAACCACTGCAAACTACTATGTATGGCAGTTCCGTATTCAGCCATAGGACTTTTAGCAGTTGGAAATCTCAGGAGACTGTCTATAAAGAATCCTCTTGGTCCTCCATAAATAACATCTATAAATTTATTCAGTCCAGTTGGGTTCAACTTAAAATTATCTAGTCTATCTGACAGTAAATCTCTGAGTGTGGTATCAGTTTGAAATTCGAAATGTCGGTTTTGCCAATTAGCAATTAAGTTTACTATTTCCTTAGTTGATATGCTATTTTGCTCAATATTATTGTTTTGATCTGGTAGAAATGGACTAATGATCTTAAAATCTTCATTCTCATATTCATTTAAATATTTAAGTCTAAGTGTTTGAGAGTTCTTGGTGTCTTTTAAGTAGCTCAGTAAATATAGGTTATCTCTAGCTCTTGTAAGGCCAACATAAAAAAGTCTCAATCTTTCATCGTCAGTTGTTCCAATTGACCGAATTGCTTCGAGTCCTTTTGGAACTTTTATTTTGGTGGAATTCTCCTTTGCTTTTGCACCCCAAACGTTCTCAAGAGTATCAAGAATATATACTATTTTAAACTCAAGGCCTTTAACGCTATGAGCTGTAGATAGAAATATTGCGTTAGATGATTCAATCAAAGGACTGTTGTTAGTTATTTTTATGCCTGAGGCCTCTATATCGTCGATATAGTGAACAAAGTCCTCTAACTTGAGTATTGATTGCTGGTTGCTAGAAAAGTCTCTTAGATGTGTTCTTAAGTGCGTTAAGCTTTGTAGTACATTCCAAAAGTTGACTGGTTCATTGTCTTCTTTGTCTTTTGAGAAGTAGTAATCATAAAAACCAAGCTTTATCTTTTTAGAGTCTTGGTTGTGGAGATCTAATTCTTCCGTTCCAACAAGATAGTCTATGATTGTCTCTAATGTTTCATCATCAGAAATAAGAGACAATCTATAAAAGAATAAACATATGTCTTTTGTTTCTGGGTAGTCTAACAGGATTTCTCGCCAAAGTTTTCGCTTATCAGACGCTTCCCAAGATATCTCCCAGATCAAAGATGTTGGAATATTGAAAAAATCTGCTGAAAGAACCTCCGGCCATAACCTATCTAACTCTGATTTTTTATGATCTTTGAGAGCAATGATTAGTCTTGTCATTGATATGATGATCTTAATAGAAGGATGATCGAGTATATTATCTTTTTTGTCGTATCTTATCTTAATGTCTGATTTATGAAGAAAAGGTATGATCGGTTCTAGGTTACTATGTTTTCTAGCAATTATTGCGATTTCTTGACCCTCTATACCAGACT
>CAITDW010000048.1 GCA_903891235.1 uncultured Candidatus Saccharibacteria bacterium | reverse complement strand
GGTTGGTGTAGCTCATAATGTTGCCTGGCATACAGCGAATCAAATATTTGATGAACCTATAGCTGCGCTTGTACAAGATAAATTGAATTTTCCCTTTATTGATGATGTCATTTCAACTTGTGATTTTGTAGGATTGAATTATTATCCAGATGATGTAACTTTTAACCTTGTTTTTGCCGCTTCAAAGTATACAGGACTTTCAGTGGATGCATTGTTGGAGGCTTTTGGAGAATTCTGGGTTCTTTATGTTGCAGAAGAGGGCTATGGTGATTTTTTGAAAATGGGTGGTAGTTCTCTGCCCGAGTTTTTGAAAAACCTCAATAAAATGCATGAGACAATCAGCGTCTATATGCCGGAACTTGTTGTTCCTGTTTTTGATGTGAGAAATGAAACAGAACACGAACTTACACTTCAATATAGGAGCACCAGAAAAGGTTTATCGCCTATGGTTCTCGGTCTTGTTAAAGGACTTGGCAAAAAATTCAATACTCCCTGCGAAATAGTTTTAGTTGAAAACGAAAAAATTGAAAATGGGACTTTTGATGTATTCAAAGTGACCTGGTAGATATAGATCAAATTATTTCCGAGACAATCTTGTCAAAATAAGGGTGGATGCGATAGCATTCACCCTTATTGTTTAATACAATAAGATCCGTTAAATAGTCCAGTATATCCATTAAATCGTACAACAATAATTTTTTGATTCAAGCCTAGCTTTGCATTTGAAAATTAACCATTACCTATAGGGAAATGTATCAATTGGTTTTAATGGGGATGCAGGATTTTGTACATATGATTTTTGGACAAAAAGCACTCACGTCTCTAAAAGAACGCGTGAATTTTACTGCGGATATTAATGTCAACTCAGGATATAAATTAAGAGATTACTTCGAAGAAAGGATCAATAAAAGAATGTTAATATTTAAAATAAGATTCGAATGTTTTTGAAAATATTTTCACAGCAGCACAAGCCTAAAATTATCAGTTTCCGTGGCCAGGGATTTACGGAAAATGATTCGTTGCTTATGGCTGAACAGAGACTTATTGCCTGGCAAAAGGAAAATCAATTGGAACGTAAATTTTTCAGGATAGTTAAGAAGAACATTAAATACGCGCAGAAGAACTCCATTACAGTTAACTGCCACATTTTATGTATGTATTTAAGGACTCAGTGATTTTTTTAGTTCACTTTTTTAGAAGGGTTGTAATTTTTTTTAATGCCTGAATTCAGGTAATACATCATCATTTTTTTTATTTTATTATGAACATTATTGTTGGATTGTTTTTTGTCATATTCGTTTTGGCTCTTCTGTCGGAATTGGAACATCATGGGATAGCAACCTTTTATCATTTGTCGCTAATCGAGCATCTTGAAAATTGGCTTGATGAAAGAGTTTCGGGATTTAATCACTTCCTCAAGAAAATTTTTTAATCAAAACGCTTTATAATTGAATAATACGGTTTGAAGATAGGCCCTCAATTCAAAATTTTTTCTTAAAATAGTTAAAAGAAAATTTAAGCTTTCAATAACTTATAAAACTTTAGGTAATGGCTCTATCTGTTAGTATTTATCAACTTAAAGTGGAATCTCAATATTTATGCCATAGCTTATTGTATTTTAAATATCTGAAGTTCAAGTGTTTAAAAACTTTCACGAATTCTGGACACTAAAAATTGCTTAATATTAAATATCATTTACCTTTGCGGGTAACTTTCGCATCAGTGCAAACGTAAAAGCGAAAGAAGTAAAACATTACAGCAAGATGAAAAGATTTAAACAGACGTGTACCTTATTTCTTTTAGGTGCATTATTGCAGGTGCATCCTGCCAAATCACAGACTATGAAAACAGATAACCTTCCCGCTAACTTCTTCATGACAAAACTGCCAAACGGACTTGAAGTTCTCACAATTGAGGACCACAGCGTTCCACTGGCAACCGTGGAAATAGCGGTAAAGAATGGTGCATTTGTTCAAACTCCCGAACTGGAAGGACTTGCGCATTTATATGAGCATATGTTCTTTAAGGCAAATAAGGATTACCCATCACAGGAAGCTTTTCTTGACAGGATCAATGAACTTGGAATCATCTTCAATGGTACTACCTCCAATGAAAGGGTGAACTATTTTGTAACCTTAAATACTGCGAAACTGGAAGCCGGCATGCAATTCATTAATTCCGCCATGCGTTATCCTAAGTTCCTACCCGAGGAAATGAAAAAGGAAAATGTAGTTGTGGCAGGAGAGTTTCAGCGAGATGAATCCAATCCCGTATTCTATCTGATACAGGATATGGATAAACGCCTTTGGGGGGATCTTTTCCCACGCAAAAACTCTATCGGAAGATATGAGGTGATACTCAATGCCACTCCGGACATTATGCAGGGTATCAAGGATAGATACTATTATCCTAATAATTCCATTCTGGTTATTGCAGGGGACGTACACCATGAAG
>CAITDW010000047.1 GCA_903891235.1 uncultured Candidatus Saccharibacteria bacterium | reverse complement strand
TCGTCCGTTTCGAAGCTGACTTCCGGGCCGCCCAGCACCACGACGATGTCGGGCCTCACGCGTTTCATGGCTACCAGGAGCGAAAAATCTAAATTAATATTAGGTACTTTAGATAATGATACAAAACAACTTGAGGCTAAATTAAGATATCCAGCACTGGCATTATTCTCAGTTGCATCAGTCGGCGTTGGTATTAATCTTCTAAAAAAGAATTATAAAAAATAGTTAAAGTAGAATAATCTATTTACCTGCAAGTGTGCCTGCAAATATTTGCCAAGCTAATAATGATTTAGCTACAAAACTCAGAATAATATATGCTTTTTCACCTCTCAAGTAATTAGCCCATTTTCCTTTGGCTCGATATTGCAAAAATTGTACAAGTGCAAAACAGTTGAATAGGATAAATAATGACACAACAATTCCATATACAAATCCTGGAGCTCTAACGCTTGAAGGATTCATTGGGGAAATTAGCTGGATTGTGAATATGATCCATGGAATTATTCCTGCAATGCATCCAAAAATAAAAGGAAGCCAATGCTTATCACCAGGTTTGTTATATTTCTCTTGGAGCCAGCCAAACAGTATCATTGAAAGATTTACTCCACAAATAGTTAATAGAGCTGCATAATCACTAATCCCATTAAGTTGTGCTATTGCAAAAATCATATATAGGAAGTAGTGTTTTTTTAGTTTCCAGTTTTTTAATTGGTATTGTATTGACTATAACTCTTACAAGTACTAGTGTTTTATTCTCAATCATTATTAGTTTAGTATGTGCCTCAATTCTCACATTACTAGAAGGGAGCTTGTCACTTGGTCTAGACAATCTATTTTTACCAATTATTGGAGCCTTCTTTTTAGAAATATTTGTTAAAATATCGAAATAATTTTGGTGAGGGTTAACCTAATTGAAAAAGTTCTCTTATTTTCAATTTAAATCCTGGCAGGGGATGAGAAATTCGAACTTTTATTAAATATTCGAAGACATTGACTTGTTTACAGTAAACAGTTTAGTGTAAACTATAAGCATGATTGAAAATACGCTACAAGAACTAATAAATTTTTTGGAAAAAGAACCTGGGTCAAGACCCAAGGTAATTGCTGAGGAACTAGGAATAAGCCGCCAATATGTACAAAAGTTGCTCGCGAATAACGAAAATCTTTTTAGCGTAAGTGGAACAGGACCTAATCGCTTTTACAGAAATAAACCGACTAGCTCAGCTAAAGAAGAAATACTTACAAACTTTAAAGACTCTAATTTGATAGAAGAGAATTTTTATGCATTGACACCACTTGGTGAAGAACTGGTTGGAATCAGTGGCTTTAAGAGATGGTGTGATGCTAGAAATTTGGATTTTAACACAAAACAAATCGAATATATTTCAATTCTTAAAAAATATTATAAAAATGGTCATATTCCTATAGATTTTACAGATAAGCTTAAAAATACATTTGCCGATAATGTAATGAAAAAAGTTTGGTCTGTGGATTATTATAACTTTGAGATTTTTGGTAAAACAAAAATGGGTACCCAAGTGTTGATAGCTAAACAAACCGGGGATAGCAGTATCACAAATCAATTAATAAAAAGAATTGAACCTGTACTAGAAAAAATTATCTTAAAATACAATATTGAAGCTATCGCTTTTGTATCTCCAACAATACAGCGGCAATCACAGCTAATGACAAAACTAGATAATAGTATTGCTATAGATATTCCTCGAATAAAAGTACATAAGGTAGGCGCCAAGATACTTATTGCTCAAAAAACCCTAAAAAGTCTCGAAGATAGAATTCTTAATGCATCTGAGACATTTGTAGTTGAATCCCAAAAAAAATATAGGAATATATTAATCATTGATGATGAACTTGGATCAGGAGCTACTCTAAACGAGTTGGCTAAACAAATTCTTCGAAAACGAATTGCAAAAGCTTGCTATGGGCTTGTGCTTGTTGCCTCTCCGTCTGGGTATGAAGTCATAAACGAGGTCTAATTAATAATTGCTGGCAGGAGTTACAGTAACCAAAACTATCAATAATTCATTTAAATATCAGGAGGTGTTAAGAAATGGCTGGTTGAACAATCTTCTAGTAAGTAAGATATTTTTTATATCTTTGAGAGTATTGAGATAGCAGTTTCACTGGGAGTTCCTTCTCCAGAAATCGGTTCAGCACCTTCATTGATGAATGAAGCTTGCTTCTTCTCGTGATCGTTTGTAATTCTATCGATTTCACCAGGTAGATGATGCGAAGAATGCTCATGATTTTCTAATCTAGTTTTCAATGTATTGACGCTCACTGTAATAACAAACACCTTGTCGAACATAGGATAAAAGTCCACCTGATTTGATACTACTGCCCCTATAAATACAATTTCGTCGCTGGCTAATAATTTTTCTATTTCCGGTTTTTGCCAATTCCATGCATATCTTGACCAATCAACTTTACCTTCAGGCCAATCAATAGTTTCATTAGTTTCTTTATTCTGCAGTTTAGTTACATCTGGTAAATCATCTGTATTGTAGGCAGTATACCCTAGTTTCTGGAGTTGCTTGATGACGGTAGTTTTTCCTGATCCTTGTCTTCCGGTTATAAGATATTTTCCCATTAATATATTCTAACAAATAATAAAGGGAAATTCTTCTTATGCTTGGCTGATAATGAGAGATTTGAATGCCTATGAACTTAAGAAATATGGGTCTTTAACCAATTAGATATTGAATGAATATCTAGATGATCAGTAGCTATATTTACTGCATAATCTTCAATTTCACCTGGTTTGAAAATAAATCTAACATTATTAAGATTTAATAATGTTAATCCAGCAATCATTGCAGTACGTTTGTTGCCGTCAACAAAAGGGTGATCTGCAATTATACTCCTAATAAATGCAGCGCTTTTGTCTAATATTGTTGGATAAAGTTCCTGTCCAAAGACATTTTGACTCTGTGTTGCTATGCTGGCTTCCAGTCTTCCTAGGTCACGTAAACCAATACTTCCGCCGGTCTCCTTAATAACTAGCGTGTGTAATTCCAATATTTGTTCTAACGTTAGCTCAATCATCTATCTTTTAAATTAACAAAATCAGATTTGTACTTATCAAGAATCTCTTTAGCAGCATCAATCACATCTTGATCTTTAGGGTTAATAGAATTTAAAGGCTTGATGATTACTTCAACTTCGTCGCCGAAATGTATGTTCTGCCTTTTAAGTTCTTTTGCGGGAATAGTCACACCACCACTAGTTCCTATCTTAATAATTTTTTGAGTACTTTGAATCATTCTTTTATTATAATGGCATTCCAATAAAGCTGTCAATACTAGGACCAAATTTAGATACTATGAGATAAGTTTATAATATTGAGTGGCATTACTGGCTGGGGAGATGGTACCTAGCCAAAACTTTCATTAATTTATTATAACTACAAGAGATGTTAGAATAAGAATATGAGTGAATACGTAACTAAGAAACAATTAAACGATTCATTGAATAAGCAAACTGATGAGATTATAGGGGTTTTGCAATCTTTCATCGTTAATGTGAATTCTGAATTTCAAAAAGTC
>CAITDW010000046.1 GCA_903891235.1 uncultured Candidatus Saccharibacteria bacterium | reverse complement strand
CTATCTCTAAACTATACGCTTATCCCGAACTGAGGTAATTTGTATTACCCCTTCATTATTTTTCATCAATCCGTTTTCAAGTTCACTTAAAGCTTGAGCATTGGGTAATTTTTCATTAGGGATTTGTAATATGTAGGTGGCATCACTGGGAGCCGCTTGTCCTGCAACATCTATAAACGAGAGAATACCATTACCGTTTGTTGCAAGTGCTTGACCTTTAGTACCGTCTTGGAGCGGCAAAGTCCAGATTGTATTTTGGGTTAAATTACCGGCAATAAAACCGACATGATAATCATTACCTGGATTACTCCACTTTAATCTATTAGTTATAATATCTGCACTATTAGTAATAGTATTAGAGTTAATACCGCTGCTATATATTGTATAAAATTCAGCAGTTCCACCAGTAATACTAGGAGACAAGATAGTGTCACAACTAATATCTTTAGCATAGATATAATTAATGGGATCAAGTCCACCACCTCGATTAGCAAGTTCCAAGAATGCCAGTTTTTCTCTATCAAATCCGGGATTAAAATTATTCTCCATCAGCGATTTGGATTAAATCCCTCTTAATTGATTTAAACGCATGTCTGCTGGGAGATTACTAATATCTTCGCCAATTTCTTCCGGTCTTGCATTTGCAACCGATTTTGGATCGCATTTAATAAGCGGTGGTCTATTTTGCTCATTTGGTTCATCTACAAAAGGACGACCGACTAAAAAACCTGTCCATACCAGATCATTGCCGCGCCACTCATATTGTTTAACTAAGTCGGATTTACTAAAATAAAAGCCGGAATAATCACAAACCCCGACAGGCTCAACTATATCTTTTCGCACATACTTGCCACGCTGTACATTAAGATTAATCATGTTAATCACTATATACCCCAAGCGTTAAAGGAACCTCAGTTGTGTTATTAATAACTGCTCTATCCATATATTCATTATAACGCATCTTCAAGGCATCTGCTTTTTCAGGTGCATATTGATTGGCTAGAGTTTCCGCTAAACCGTAGACTAGTGGCATATAAAAAATAGAGGGAATATCGACACTTTCTGTATAACTCTCAAGTGTTTGAATTAAACTTTGTCCGGAATAAAACATCAGATTATAGGCAGGACTCGGTGATTGCCAAATATAGATATTTAAAGTTTTTAAATAATCTACGTAATAAACAGTAGGACGACCGACATTGAATTTATTTGCATAAGAATAATACTCATAACGAGAAACTTCTGACATGATAGTATCAACTACCCCATTATTAAAATATAATTCCCGAATATTTAAAACAGACCCATCTTCTCCTTTTATTTGGTAATATAAATAAGGAGTATTGTTACTGGTAAAAAACCATTTAGTATCGCCTTGGACATAAGTTAATGTTTCTGTCGGTATAATATCCGTCCAACTAGCATTATCGTTTGATCCTTGCAACAATAATGTCCAAACAGAATCTTCCTTAGCATCTGAATTAACGCCGAAAGCTTTGATGATTTGCGGCGTAGGATACTGGTAACCTATAAAACCGTCGGCTTCAGTCTGCGTGCAAGCATTATTAGGATTATCGTCAAAAGCATTAGGCGCATATCCTTCTGAGGAAAAAGGCATGCCTCCAAAGTTTTGTCTCGCGGACGATCTAAGCACACACTCAGTAATTTTTTGAATATTGCTAGGCAAAATATATTTAGCCTGAGCTGGCACTAGATTAATAAAATTGATACTTTGCGTCCATAAATTGACATTTTGGTTAAACCAGTCAGTCAATATAAAGTTTATGGCATTTTTAGCCGAGTCATATTGATCAGATGTCACCATACTTAAAGGCACATTAATCAACTCATAAGCTTTTCTGATGATAAGCTCGGCTTTAATTGATTGAAAACTATAACTTTCTGAGCTTACTGGCATGTTTATAATTGTAAAAATTGAGCTTTTAAAACAGAGTTACTAGCGTTAGGGTTTACCTTGATAAGCAGACTTTTTGCGACATCCGTATATTGAATTAAAGCAGAGGCAGTGGCTGCTGCTGTCTTTACTTGAAAAATTCCATTTGTAATCAAATTGTTGTAAGTACCTAAGTT
>CAITDW010000045.1 GCA_903891235.1 uncultured Candidatus Saccharibacteria bacterium | reverse complement strand
TTTATTACAACTGCAGCTAAACACTCAGTTCCAGATAGAGTAATTATGAAGCACACAAGACATAAATCAGTGCAAATGCTTCAAGTCTATACTAGGGATAATTCTTTAATCCAAGACAATGCCACCTCTATGGTAGGGCTTTGATTGAAATACGTTTAACTAAATATTATCTTTAATTTTTCTTTTATGTCTTCTATTACTAAATTTGTTTCAGGAAGTTTTATAACTAAAGGCCCTAGCCATTGATTCCAAGTTTTATGCACCTCGGCGATAGCAATAGGATCAAAAAAATCATTAATACCAGTAAATGACACTTGTTTTCCTATACATTTTTTCTCTAAAGTCTCTTTAATAATATTATAGTTTATTTGAGGCTCAAAATGACTAAAAATACTCCATAAATCATAATAGTCTCTCGTTCTAGATCTTGCCCAATCATTCTCATGCAATTTTTTGGTATACTGCAAAATTGCTCTTAGTTTTTCAGAAATAATTTCTTCCAATGAATAAACATTAGCCGTTAGATCAAATTTTTCTCCATAATTATGAATAATTTTTCTACTCTCTAAAGGCAATAACACCCTCTCTTTCATTGTGATTTCTAACATTACCTTAACAACCGGCTCTCTATGCCATGGTAATTGCCCCCTTACAACATAAGCTAATTGCCCGTCTGGATGAGGCTGCTTCTCTTCATACTTAGTAATCTTAAGTATTGGAGAAGGAAAATATTCCTCCATTAATTCCATTGCTTTAGCACATGCCTGCTGCAGATATTGTTCTAATGAATTTGCAATATTTGTATCACCAACAAATGAGTAATCTAAGTCCTCTGAGAACCTGTATTCACCAAAATAACATTTTTTTAGAGCAGTTCCACCCTTAAAAGCCAAACTATTGTTTAATTCAGGAACAAGGCTAATACCGAATAGAATCCAAGATAATAGATAATCTTGTTCAATAACATAAAACGGAACATTAAGTCTCTTTCGTTCGCTATCTAACCTCATTCTTAGGTCCATCATTTTTTCTATCATATATTAATTCTAACACCCCATTTTTTATTAAATTTTCCTTTATTTGAACCAGAAGGATTTAATTTCACATATCCTGAAAATTTAATTTGTAATTCCTGGATTAATTCACTTTTAATTTCAATATATTCTAACATCCATCCAAGCCTTCTCATATTGGAAACCCCCATCATTTTAGAGTAATTAATGATTTTAACAATATCAATTTTGTCTAGCGCTAATTTAAATGCCTCAATTACTTCTGGAAAACCACCGCAATATTTTGGTTTAGAAATAGCATCAACCAAAGTTCTCTCAAGATCAGTAACACTTATCTTAACAGACCCAATCCAAAATTTCTTTATACCAAAATAATGTTCCTTTTTTACACTTAAAAGATGATAATGTATTTTATTGATTAAAATTTCTCGATCCTTACCTATTACAGTTCTAGGTAACCTTGTATTAGTTATAGTTAAAAGAAATATTTTATGTGGAATTTGTTGAGTTAATTGGTGATAATGCATTGCAGACCAGTAAGCAATTGCTATTTGATCAATTAACGACATAGCAATTTCATATTCACTTACTGGATGGCCAGAAAGTAATACAGGACTTAAAGAATATAAACCTGGTTTAATTGTTTCTATCCACCCCTGCCTCCTTAGAATGCTTAAGCATTCATTTATATAACTATCATTGATAGCAAACTCTTTGCTCAGCTCTCGCGCTTGGTCAATATCAAATATTCTATAACCTCTTTCTGCCATAGTTTTGATAAAGGCAACCCCAATAGTTGTATTTTTAGATTTTTTCATATATAGCTTTATTTAAATAATATTAGTAATGTTATCTTTATTTATAGCTATTGTCAAGTTATATGCATATAATTACTAATATATTGGCGCGAATCTTATATTAAAATATTGTCATTTTGAAAGACGATTGCAATAGAATGCAGAAGTGGATTTCATGGAGCGCTAAAAAGCTTAATAACAGGCTATTCTATTAGAA
>CAITDW010000044.1 GCA_903891235.1 uncultured Candidatus Saccharibacteria bacterium | reverse complement strand
TCGAATGGCATCATCAATATATTATATCACTATTTATTAAGCTAGAGTTTTCTTGTAATTGTTTCTCTTGATATAAATCTAATTTCATCGCCAATTTCCAGCTGAACCTTACTCTTGGTTTCAATATTTAAGCCACACATTTCTCCCTCAAATACTTCTTTTGTATCTTGAGGACCTTTCTTTAAATTCGTTATATTAACTTCAGCTATCATTTCTTTATTTCTTATTATTTGAGCCAAAGAAGGAGCTGTTAACTTACCGCTTTTTACTTCACCCCCAGCAATAATTTCTGTTTTTCCTGAAATAAATACACCCTTTACCTCTAAGACTCCATTTTCTTTTTCGACAGTTTCAGGTATGAGCATTTTGCTAAGCATATCCTTGGCGTCATCGATAAGTTCATAGATAATTTTATATAGCTTGACCTGAACTTTATCTCTATTAGCAATTCTACTTATATTATTAGGCATTTCAACGTTAAATCCATAGATTATACCGTTTGCGGTATGGGCAGTATGAATATCGCTTTCCTTCACGGCACCAATACCAGTGCTTACAATCTTGAATGCAACTTCATCAGTCTCAAGGGTTTTGAGGCTATCAATAACAGACGTTAATGATCCCTGAACATCTGCTTTAATAATTATTGGTAATTCTTGCAAGTTATTTGATCTATTAATAATACTAATTAACTCTGAGCTATTCATATTGTTTTGAAGAGTATTAGTTTTTCGATTTAATCCTTCGTTAGATGATAAAATTCTAGCAACTTTTTCATCTTTAACGGCAATAAATGAATCACCAAATTGCGGTAAATCTTTAAAGCCGGTAATAATAACTGGAGTAGATGGACTGGCTTGTTTGATTGATTGATTGTCAGGTGAATCTAAGCTTCTAATTTTAGCATATGTGGATCCAGCAACAAGAACATCATTATTTTTTAATATGCCTCTGGTAACTAAAGCATGAGCCACTGGGCCACGTCCTTTTTCTAAATGTGATTCTATAATGAGACCTTCTGCAGGCTTATCTATAGGTGCCTTCAACTCTTCTAGATCAGCAGTTAGTAAAATCATGTCCAGTAAATTATCTATGCCTTGCTTAGTCTTAGCAGACACTTCAACTGTAGTGATGTCTCCTCCCCATCCTTCTACTAAAACATTATGTTCGGCTAATTGTTGCTTCACTCTACTTATATCAGCATCTTCTTTATCAACTTTATTGATGGCTATTATCATTTTTGAACCAGCTTGTTTAGCAAATCTAATTGCTTCAACAGTTTGAGGCTTAACTCCATCATCTGCAGCAACTACAATAATTACTAGATCGGTTAATTCAGCGCCATGAGCTCTAATTGCAGCGAAAGCTTCGTGACCAGGAGTATCAAGTAAAGTAATTAGCCTTTTATTGTGTTCGACTTGGTATGCAGAAATATGTTGTGTTATGCCACCTGCTTCCATTTTGGCCACTTTTGCGTCTCTGATTGCATCAAGAAGACTAGTTTTACCATGATCAACGTGACCCATTACGGCTACTACAGGGGGTCTTATAGGACCTTCAGTATTGATAGTTTTCTTAACTATCTTAATGTCATTATCTTCAGAGATTAGTTTTTTCTTAAGAATAATGCCTTCTATGTCCATTTCTGCAAGAATAATCTCTGCAGTATCAAAGTCTAGACGTTCATTAACAGTAGCAATGATGCCACTCTTCATTAATTGACCAATCAACCTTGTAACAGGTATTGATAGCTCTTCAGCAAGAGCGCCGACAGTAATGTTATCCTTGATTTCTATGGTTTTTGCCATTCGCCAGCACTCCTTTCTTGTAAGATCTTATTGCATCTTGTTCTCTAGCTTACATTTTTATTATTTTGCATCCTTTAGACTGAGTGCAATTTTTCTAGATTCAGTATCTACATCTATAACTTTGAAATTCTTCTTTTCGTTAAGTTGGAAAATCTTTTCTGGATCAACACTTTCATCATTACTCATTTCTGATACATGAACTAAAGCTTCTACTACAGGACTTAGTTGCACGAATGCTCCAAATGGAGTAATTCTGGTTATTTTGCCTTCGACAATACTTCCCTTTTTGAAAGCTTTAACTTGTTCAATCCACGGGTCTTCTTCAAGCTGCTTAATACTTAGGCTTAATCTGTCGTCCTTATCAATGGCAATAATTTTTGCCTTTACTGGTTCTCCGACTTTTAAATAATCTCTTGGATTTTCAACATGCTCCCATGATATTTCTGAAATATGAATTAGTCCTTCAATACCATCAGCATTCACGAATGCTCCAAAATCAGTTACACCAGTCACAATACCGTTAATGATTTCTCCAACTGTAAGTTTTGTGAATCTGGCCTTAAGATCATCTCTTACAGCTTCTTTTTCTGAAAAAATTAGTTTATTGTCTTTGCGTGATACATCCAAAACCGTTACTTTAACTGGCTTATTGATTAAACTATTTAGTTTCTGTAAAATTTCATCTTTATCTGGACCTGAGACCCTAGGATAGTGTCCAGCAGCTAATTGAGAAACAGGCAAGAAACCTCTTATTCCTTCCAATTCAGCTAGCAGACCGCCTCTATTAGCGTCATAAGGCATAATTTCAGTGACTTCCTTGGCTAAATTTAATCTTTGAAGTTCATCCCAGCCTCTATCTTTAACAACTCTTCTCATACTGAGGAGCATGTGTCCTTCTTCTATTTCTGGATCAACGACACTTACAGTGATCTTCTCGCCAATAGATATTGTTTGACCATAACCGATTTCACGGCGCATAACAACACCGATTCCATTGGCTCCGAGATCAACCCAGATTTCATGTTTTTTGACAGATATTACAAATCCCTCTGTAACATCACCTACCTTTAATTGCTGAACGTCATTACTCGCAAGTAATTCGTCCATAGTTAAGTTAACTTTTGACATGTTTTACATGCCTCCTTTATAAATATATTTTCCAATTGGAACCATCAGTACTAAGTTTTTGAATCCTTAGTTATTAATTTTCCAAGTAGATTAAATACATTATATCTTTTTTTTACAGATTGGTCAAAAAAGCTATATCTTAAATCACCAAATTAAACTTAGAATATGTTAATATTTTAGTTAATGGCATACTTGGGAATAGATATTGGAGGTACAAAAACTTTAATGATTCTTTTTGATTTAAGGGGTAATATACTTTTCAGACAAAAAATACTGACTGCTCATTTATATCAAAACTTTTTAAATGATTTAAAGCTTTGTATATCTCAAATTAATGATCAAAAAATAGAATTATGTGCCGTAGCAATTCCGGGTCTAATCGATAAAGACAAAAAAAAAGCCATTGCTTTTGGTAATCTAGACTGGAAAAATATTCCAATAAGAGAAGATATAGAAGAGATTGTTCAATGTGGCGTCCTTATTGAACACGACGTAAGCCTTGGTGGCCTTTATGAAGCTAGACAACTAAAAACCAAGAAAGAGAAAGTGCTTTATCTAACTATATCTACTGGAATCGGAGCTGGATTAATTATTAATGATAGGATTGAGCAAAATCTAGCTAATAGTGAACCAGGTCAAATGGAAATATTACATAATAGAAAAATGGTAACCTGGGAATCATTCGCCTCAGGAAAAGCTATCAAAAAAGAATTTGGCAAGGAAGCAAAAGATATCAAGGATAGACATAGTTGGAAAGTTATTGCCGAAAATATATCCCAAGGACTTTTAGATGTTATAGCAATTTTTCAGCCTGATGTGATAATTTTTGGAGGATCAGTCAGTCATTATTTCAATAACTTCGAAGATCCTCTTAAGGAGGCATTACATCGTTACGATAATCCTATGATTAAAATACCCATATTAAAAAAAGCCCATGATCCAGATAATTCTGTAATTTATGGATGTTTAGAGCTAATTAAAGATAACCTAAAATGAAAGATCTAATAAACATAATTCAGTTAGAATTTCCCAATATTCAGCTAATTGAAGGTAATGAATTTTATTGGTCACCAAGAAAAAAGGCAATAATTTACAGGCAAACAAAAAATAAAATTCGCGATCAATGGACTATGCTACATGAGCTGTCTCATGCTATTTTAAATCATAAAAGTTATAATAGTGATTTAGACTTATTAAATATGGAGGTGTTAGCCTGGGATAAGGCTAAAGAAATAAGTACCAGATATGATATAAATATTGATGATGATCACATCCAAAATTGCTTAGACACATACAGAAACTGGCTACATCTAAGAAGTACTTGTCCAAACTGTGGTATTAGAACTCTACAAATCACTAAAGATATATACAACTGTCACAACTGTCACACAAAATGGCGAGTTACTTCAGCTAAATTTTGTCGTCCCTACCGAAAAATTGAATCGGAAAATAAAAAGTTACCTGAAAATTTATCTCAGGTAACTTTTTTTTAAAAAACTATTTATTAGACAGTTTTTTTGGTGCGTCGAGAAATCCGACCACCTTTAGCACCAGCAATTCTTGCTAGTTCTCGGTTAGCAGCAAAGCCACCAGTGTGACCTTTTTTACCACCTATAGAACCAATTTTAGAATAAAAATCAGAACCATATTTTGCTTTGTTAGTTTTAGCAGCTGCGATGCCGCCTACTTTAGTTCCAGCCATTGTTGAAACCTCCCTATTATATTAGCTTTTTTCGTTTAAGAAAAAAGTTCCATAAAATGGAACCCACATTTTCCCAAACGAACTAAACATATAATAACACGCCTATGTTTTATTGTCAAATTAGTTATGTATTAATAGTATTATATCCTAAAAAAGATAAAGCCCCTCCTATTCGGAGGGGCTTCACATAATTCGGCACCGTGCTATTTTCCCAAGGGTGAACCCCTAAGTATTGTAACCGCTACAAGGCTTAACTGCTGTGTTCGGAATGGTAACAGGTGTTTCCCTTGCGCCATGGGCACCGACTAAGGATGAGAAGAATTTCTCATCGATAGTCGATGTCTATATAAAAATGATCAAACGAGTGCTTATTATGCACCAAAAACTAGTCAATGCAAACCTATATCTGTATAAAACCGGAGTTTTACAAGATATAGGTACATAAAAAGTCAATGGGACTGTTAGTACGCTTCGGCTACACACGTTACCGTGCTTACACCTTGCGCCTATCAAACTGATCGTCTTTCAGTGTCCTCATAGGGAAATCTAATCTTGAGGTCAGTTTCGTGCTTAATATGCTTTCAGCACTTATCTGGTCCGCACATAGCTACCCAACAATGCCCTTGGTAGAACAATTGGTACACCAGAGGTGCGTTCATCCCGGTCCTCTCGTACTAGGGACAAATCCTCTCAAATTTCCTAGCGTCCACAGCGGATATAAACCGAACTGTCTCACGACGTTCTG
>CAITDW010000043.1 GCA_903891235.1 uncultured Candidatus Saccharibacteria bacterium | reverse complement strand
ACTTTTCCCTTTTATTATTGAGAACCCAAAAATATAAGAAAACAATAAAATATTGAAAAGATATTATGATTCAAACTTAGATATGAATAAAAATGAAAAAACAAGAAATATATACAATTGATAATAATAGAATTGATAAACTTATTAACAATATGTATATCCCAGTGAATCAACAGAATGATTATTTATATAGTACTATAAATAATACATTGACACCTCAAGCAATTGATAAAGCTATAAGTACTGCTGCTAAGGCTTGGGAAGATGTTCAAAAGTTAAATGAGCAAATATCACTAGCTGACGATGAGTCGCTAAGGACTTCTTTGAAACAAGAAAAAAATGCTATTTGTAAAAAGAATGTAGAACATTTAACTAGTTGTCATCGCATGACACAAGATAAAAACCATCAAGTAGGTTTTGGAAATTACATAATTAAATTTTTCCGCGCAGATGAAGATGGCGAATTTTCGTTGATTATGAAAAAATATGGTCATTTTAGCTCTGGAAATGAGTTAGATAATAAAATGATATTAGAGATAAGGCATGTTTACGAAGAATTAAAAGAAAAAATAAATCAATCCATGAATGATAAAAATATTGGTGAGGATGTACAACAATATTCATGGCAACGGATGTTACCTTCTTATAATCAGCTATTGGAAAAAATTAAAGTTTACGAAAAATCAATTAAAACTAAACAAGAATCAATATTAAATATAAATTCTTTAAGCCTTGCTGATCATTATAATCGAGAATTAGAGCGAGATTATAATAAAATAATAAACGAATTAAACTTTGATTCGAATCAATTAGTTAAACGATTTGTAGCTAAAGGCTTTGAAGTCTCAGGTCAGTCTTTTGAAGAAAGTCCTGTGATATTAGAAATAAAAGAGATTATTGATGGATTTAAGAAAAAAATAGATAAAAATTTGACTGATAATGACATTAATCAAAAAATAAAATCTGCCGTTTTTAAGTTATTTAAATCTAAGTTCGATCAACACTTAGATCAATTAAAACAGATTGAAAAGTCAATTAAGCAAACAGAAAATACATTGATCTATTCTAATAATTTGGAAAATTTTAAATCTACCCAAAATAATTTAAAACACTATCAACAAAAAATAGATAAATGGAAACTTGAATCAGATAAATTAGCTGAAGAAATTATTAATAAGGCTATCGAGTTTTCATATCAAACTGGTCAAGTACAATCTGTATTGAATGAACCGCAATTAATACAACCTGTTGTTAATATGGTACCAAATCAGCAGAGCGATTTAATTATCGAAGAATCAGAAATGAATTCAGTTATTGATAATAGTTTATCAATTATTACAACCAATAGTATGATATTAAATCAATCATCATCACATATTGTTAATCCAATTATAGCAAACGAAGGAAGCGTAGCGATATTAAAAATCAAAAGTCTTCTTGATGGATTTGAAAAAAAACTAAATGACAGTTTGAACGACAATAGTAATATTATTAATGAAAAGATTAAATCTGCTATTTATAAGATATATAACTCTAAGTGTGAGCAACATTTAGAAAAATTAGAACTTATTGAGAAATCAATTAAAAAATATGAAGCTCTACCAAACTCTCAAAAAACTGAAAAAATTATCAACCATTTAGATCAAAGATATAAACAGATAGATAAGTGGGAACTTGATTCAGATGATTTAATTGAAAAAATTACCATAAAAGCTCTTGAGCTTTCATGCAAAACACAACCTGATTTAAATGAGCAAAATAATTTACAGGTTCAAAAATTAATGGATGAAATGGTTGAGCTAAAAAATATGGTTAAAATGAATCAAAATAATGTAGAAAAACCTCTTTTAGGAAATTTAGATTATTCTATTATGGAGGCTCTGGATGATTCTATATCTTCATCTTGGCAACAAGTAGAAGAGGTTTCGGAAAATAATGCTAAAAAAGAAGCAGTAAAAACAGAGAAAAAAAGAGGCGAGATTAAAGGAGACATAAGAATGATTAAAATGGGGTGGAAAGAAGATTGGGCTGACGATAAAACAAAGAAATTTATCAAAAAAATAAATGATGAACAATTCGAAAAAATTAAAGAAAATATATTATCTAATCCTTTTAATCTTGACGATAGTGGATATGAAAGTTGTGTTATAGAAGAATTTAAACTAATGGGAGAGATCGATTAAAATTTGCAGGGTACGGTTATATTCTTTATTTTCGTACCCAACATCCCTAACTGTCAGATCAACTCCTTACTAGTACAAATATTACGGATAAAGGCGCAAAATACATAGCGGATTTACTAGTAGAGAATTTATTTTTATCTTATCTTGAATTTATGGGTAACAATCTACAACAACAGGGAGTAGCACTAATAACCGATGCACTTAAAATCAATTCTACAGTAATAAAACTTACTGGCAATACAGCCTTGTCTGAAGCAACATCGATTAAAATAACTAAGAACAATCAATTATTACAAGAAAAGTTAAAAGGTTTAGTTAGTCAGGAATTTGCGAGTAAAGTCGAGGGAGAATTATATAAAGGATTATTAATTTTAGTAAAACAACTATATGGGTCAATGAGCGGTTAGTGTAGGATTAAAACCTGATGCAGATGGTAATTTTGCTGACTGAGCATACCAAGCAATAGGCGGACAAATAGCAGTTGGTGAACTTCTTTTTGATGAAAATGGTAAGTATGTCCCTGGTACTGGTATTAGTAATGTACTAAGCATTAGCAGAAACAACGGCAGTGCGATAAGCGCTATTACTATTGATTGGGCAAATGCGCTAAACAATAATACATCTGCTACAGTAAGCCAATTTGCTAACCCTAATAATGTTGAACCATCTCAACAAAATGGTAGAGGTTCTGGTACGTTGTTAGACAATGGTCTTTCCGTTGATGACGATGGTTTCATAATTGGCACTTTTGGTAATGGTGATGTTGTAAAACTTTATCAAATCCCAATAGCAATGTTTGCTAATATTAATGGCTTAATAGAAGTCAATAATGCTACATATAGAATAACTGGTGATTCTGGACCAGCATTCCTAAAAACGGCTGGTCAGGGCGGAGCGGGACAGATTATTGGTCGGGCATAAGAAGACTCTAACACCGACACTACTGACGAGTTACTGGAAGTGCAAGATATTGCTAATGTGATACGCGCAAATGCCCGTGTTGCGTCAGTTAAGTTTAGTAACATTGCTACTATCCTCAGTGAGATAAAACAATAAACTAAAGAATGCATACATGTTCTTTTTCCATGTTTTTAGTCTAAACAATTATTTACAGCCAACGCAACTTAAAATATTTAGTTCTGGTATTAATTTCTTGGTTACAGTGGGCAAACAAGTCACTTAAAGGACTAGTTTGGAACCTAGGCAGCACAATATCCTTGCCTTGAAACCAATCATTTGTTATTGGTTTATCTAAGAGGAAACAGATAAAGTTAAAATCATTATGGATAGTGATATCACAGCAAGTTCTAATTCGATTTTGGAAAAAACTGCTATCAACATGCTACAAGCCAAACTTGATGATAAATTAATCAAGTTGGTTACGGGTTTTTCTCAAGAAACCTTGGACAAACTTAAAAACAAATTATAATTTTAATAATTATTTGAGGAATGAAGTAATGAATAAACAACAATTTATAAGCTACATATCAGAGAAATACGAATGTAGTAAGGTAGAAGCTGAGAAAACAATAGATATGTTCGTCTCTTCTGTAATTGATGCTATCGGACAAGGTAATGAAATATCTCTCGTTGGTTTTGGTAATTTTAGTATTAGTAAAGTAACAGCAAGAAAGGGTCGTAATCCAAGAACTGGTGCAGAGCTTGATATTAAGGCTTATAATCAAGTAAAGTTCAGGGTT
>CAITDW010000042.1 GCA_903891235.1 uncultured Candidatus Saccharibacteria bacterium | reverse complement strand
GATTTTGCTAATAATAGTATCGATAAAATATTAGCTAAAAAAATCAATTTAAACTTAAAATTCAGTTGATAGTTAAATCTAATTAAGTAAATCCAACTTATAAAAAATAAAAATATTCCAAAGAATGTAGGCTCTGGAGCAAGGGATGGCCAACCCCTATCCTCAGTAGTTCGATAAGCTACAAAGTCTAGAACTATCGAAGGGTAAAAAATCTGAATAATTCCTATTAAGATCCATAACAAATTTATTACCACCAATATTTTTAATGGAAATCTAAAAATATTAAAATACATTAAGTATCCAGTTATTAAAATAATAAATCCAAAATAATTATATAAGCCTCGGTATGCTAGGAAAGTAAAAAATGATTGGTAGTAGTAAATACTGCAAAAAAGCCATGCAATACTAGTTATTAAAAATAGGCTAATTAAAGACTGATGATCAATTAGCAAATTTGCTAATTTTTGATAATTTAATAATAAAAATATTGTGCAAAAAATAACTGGAAAAGGCTGGGAATCAAAATCTGGGATGCCGGTCCAGGGCATAAAACTGGAAATAATAAAAATTAAACCAAATGATTTTGATAGATAGCTCATTTATACGTTTAAGAAATTCTCGTCATTTTTTAAAATTTCTTTACTTATGATGTCAATAAATAGAAGATTAAAATTAGACTGGTTGTTATTTTCAGCGAGTTTATGACCTTTTTTTATCATCTGTAAAACTAATTCATCACTGGACCAAACCCGTCCAATTGCATTAGCCATGTTTTCTTCGTCCATAGGATCGAAATAAATTGCTGCATCGCTATACTGCTCTGGCATCGCATAAATGTTTGAAACTACTACAGGACAACCTAGAGAAAATGCCTCCAATGGCGGAATATTTGTTGGCCCAAAAAATGTTGGATAAACAAGAGCCCGTGCGCGCTTATAAATCCCCGATAAATCCTCCTGTGGGACGTACCCCAAAAAAATAATTCTATCTAAAACCCCTTTGCTAGATGCGTAGTTATAAACACTTTCATAAGCATTACTAAACCCGCCGCTTAATACTAAAGAAATATCTGGATAGGTTACTGAAAGAATTTTTAACGCATCTATTAATTTGCAATGATTTTTATGCGGCCAAAATTGTGCTGGATAAAATAAATATTTTACGGGTAACTTATATTTTCCCAGAAAATCAAACCTCTCTTTTTGATCACTTAGGTAACTAGGAGCTATATACGGCAAAGGGTAAACTTTGTCCGGCTTAATATGATAACTTTCGACAACCTGCTTCTTTCCAATATTTGAATCTACTAAAATAACGTCAGAGTATTTTGCAATATTTGAAAATCTATGTTCTCTGATGCCATACCTTAAAAAAGATCCGACTTCAGGAAAGCGAGATTCATACCTATGCATAAGATCATGAATCGTTCCAATTACTTTTACGCCAAAAACCTGCCAACTTAATGAGTCTTGAGCGGGAAATACCCAAACATCACACTTATATGATTTTAATTCTCGAACCAAAGGATTTAGCAGTAAGCTTATTATGCGCGTCAAAAAACATGGAAGTCTCATTGCCATAAGGATATTTGCGATTATGACTCCTGAACGAAAGTTACGTAGTTGTTGGCCCTCAGTTCCTAAATTTTCTAAAATCGGAACCCAGCCAATATTGGCGTACACAACCACCACATCCATCCGAGAGTCACTAGTGCTTATC
The DNA here is from genome assembly GCA_903891235.1 of uncultured Candidatus Saccharibacteria bacterium. Classification (GTDB taxonomy): domain Bacteria; phylum Patescibacteriota; class Saccharimonadia; order Saccharimonadales; family UBA4665; genus CAIYEO01. The sequence continues at coordinate 2,900 of CAITDW010000042.1, read as the reverse complement.
GCCGCCTCAAGCAATGATTGAGCATATTGAAACATTCCGCCATCGGATGGTGATACCCCAAGATAAATACCCACTCTTTTAATTTGAGATTTTGAATTCCACATTTAGTATTTAATCAGTTACAAGAAAAACTAGAAATACTTTCTCTCTTATTCTTCAAGATCGAAATAACTTTTATCAGGACAATATCTCTCGCATAGCATCTGCAGAATAATTTATTTGCGAATCAGTCAAAGCTAGACCGCTAGGAATATAAAAGCCTTGACGATAAAATCTCTCTGCTACCGGATACTGCTCATCCTTAAATAAGCCCATACGCCTGAGAACAGGCTGGAGATGCATTGGGTAGAAAAATGGTCTTGTACCAACCCCCTTAGCAGCCATCCGCTTCATTACCTCTTGGCTATCTAAACCAGTTGATTCATCCAATAGCAAACCATAGACCCAATAAATATTTTCAGCATATTCAGTGTGTGTCAACGGCAGTTGCACACACGCAAGATCTGAAAATAACTTGGTATATCTCAATCCCATAGCTCTTTTCCTGGCGATGAAATCATCTAGACGCTCTAATTGAGCCAAACCAAGTGCGGCCTGCATATTTGTCATCCGTAGATTCCAACCTAACCGCTCATGAACAAAGCGCTTATCTGGTTGAAAGCAAAGATTCCGCAAGCTTCGACAAGTTTCTGCAATGCCATCATCATCCGTTAAAACCATACCTCCTTCGCCAGTAGTGATATGTTTGTTAGGATAAAAGCTAAAAGTACTAATATCACCAAAACTACCACAAGGCTTGTTATAGTAAGTTTGGCCATGCATCTCTGCAGCATCTTCAATTATCCTCAAGCCATAACGCTTGGCAATCTCAAGTACAGGATTCATATTTACCGGGAGTCCATAAATATGCACAACCATGATCGCTTTAGTGCGAGAAGAAATCTTCGCTTCAATTTGAGTGATATCCATATTCCAAGAAATTGGATCACTATCTACTAAAACTGGAATTGCGCCACAACGAATGATTTGAGTAACGCAGGAGATAATGGTAAACGCAGGAATAATTACCTCGTCTCCAGGTCCAATGCCTAAGGCATCCACTGCTACATCAATTGCTGCTGTGCCATTAGATACTGATATTGCATGTTTACGGCCCATTCGAGCTGCAAATCTATCCTCAAAAAGTTTAATAAACGGTCCCTCAGAAGAAATCCAGCCAGTATCAATACACTCCATTAGATATTTTTTTTCATTACCGTTTAATAACGGCTCATTCACAGGTATAAATTTCGTCATGGTTAGACCTTTTTTAATGCTGCACAAACACCCCATGTATCAACCCCAGGAGCTGCTCCTGTCAAAAATTCCTCAGCCATTAGATATTCGAAACCCGTTGCCCGAGCTAATAGCTCAATCTCAGGCAAAGAGAAATGTCTCATGGGGTGAGACTCCTCAAATAACTCAACTTTTCCATTGAGTAGATTGTTAGAGAAAATAGTGTAATTAACATCGACCCTATTCATATTTGGATAAATTTCAGGCTCTGCAATCCGGGTAATGCGAACATCCGAATCCTCCATACGTTTTATACGAACAAGTGGTTTCTGAAAATATACCGCCGGGCTGTACCAGAAATCAAAAATAAAAACGCCACCAGATTTAATATGCTTCGCAGCATTATTAAATACAGATAAGAGGTCGCTATTGGACGTTTGATAACTCACAACATGGAATAATGAAATTACGCCATCATACTTTCGCCCCATATCTATAGAGCAAATATCTCCGATCTGACAAGAAAACCTGGGAGATTTCAATGCTTGCGAAATCATTTCAGGACTACGCTCAACTCCATGTACACGATAGCCCATCTCATCAAGTAAGGTGCCATGCTTTCCAGTGCCAGATCCAAACTCAAGCAACTCACCCCGTGGCAGACCCCAGCGAGCAAGTAGATCAGCGACATATCTAGCCTCACCAACATAGTTTTTATCACGATAAAGAAGGTCGTAGTAACGACTATACGCACTAAATATCGATTCAGTCATTTAATAAATCCTTGCTTACTACAATCTTGGTCTCAGAAATGGGTATAAAACGTGTTTTATCCCCCTCACCAACGTAAGGGCCCTGCTTAACCTCAATAATTTCACTCGACTCCAGCATTTCAAAACCATGCCCACCGTGAGAAAGCAGAACTACATCCCCTGAGTTCAAAATCCTACTTTCTATATAAATTTGATTTTCATCGTAAAAATCAACCCTGACTGATCCCGACTTAATAAATAGCACTTCTTTTGTATATTGGACGGTTCTAGCTACAGCATTGTGTACATGAGGAGCAATGACATAGCCTTTTGGGCGATTCATATAAGCTAGTTGCTGAGAAAAATCATCAGGGGTAAAAAATTCTATCCCTTCTGAGTGAAAACTAGACCTAAGAATTAAAGCCAAAATAATGCCGTGATTTACTATTTTCTCAATCAATTAAATCGCCTCTTAAAAAAATTATTTTTTTACCGGTCTCAACCATCAATATTACACTTTAATTTATCCGGAATTATTAATGCATCATTTTGTCGAAAATCAATTAATAAAACCAAACGTTCATTATCTATATTTCTATTAAATTCTCCACGCCTATGTAAACCTGCAACATTGAAAAAAATTGCAGCCCCAGCTTCTCCAGTTTGTGGTGTGCCAATGTTAGAAATACCAAGTCCTTTAGCTTCATTTAAAGGTCTCTTATTTGGGGTTAAATAACTGAGAATAGACGATTTATAGATATGTAAAATATTTTTATGGGTGCCCGGATAATATTGAAAAGCCCCATTTTCTAAATTTACATTATTTAAATAGATAAATATATTATAACTTGTAAATGTGACATCTCGATGAGG
>CAITDW010000041.1 GCA_903891235.1 uncultured Candidatus Saccharibacteria bacterium | reverse complement strand
TATATGGATGATGGAATTCATGATGACGTATGGCTTGAGATTAATGAAAAGTTAAAGAAAGTCTTTGTAGATCAATCAATATACGTGCCTAGAATTACAAATTCAGTATCAAAATCTGTTGCTTACAATGACAGTTTTCCAATGTCCGAAGATGGACTTTTAATGGGTCCACATTCTGATGATTTTGGATATAAAAAAGGGTATGGAATTATTGATGAAAATATTATTTGCATTAAATATGCCTGTATTTTATATTTAAATGAAGATTTTGATGGCGGAGAAATCGTATATAATAAAAAAAATCTAGAGGTCAAGCCAAAAACAAATATGCTGATTGTTCATTCAGGGTCAGATGAGCACGAGCATAGCGTAAAACAAGTTTATAATGGTGATAGATATAGTGTGCCATTTTTTATTGTAAACAAAGAATGCCTATAGTTATGAAGCAAGTACTTGTAATTGGTGGAACAGCAAGCATTGCTAAAAAAATTGTAGAAGAGCTAGAAATTAATGGTTACAGTATACATTTAATGACTTTTAGGCAAAAGAATAAAATTTATGGAAACTATAATTGGGTTGAATTGGATCTAGAAAAACAAGAAAGTTTAAAAGAATTTATAAGCAATTTGCCAAAAAGCTTTTACTCAAAAATTATAATAAATGTTGGAAATTCCCTTGGGAACAATTACAAAGAAATTGGTATTGAAAAACTTGATAGTTTTTTTAGCACCTATTTATCACACTACCTATACATGATTACTAAATTAGTAGAAAGTTTAGTTGAAGATGGGCATATAGTTTCAATGTCATCTATTGCTGCTAATCGAGCAATTCCAGATATTTATTATTCAGCTGCAAAGGCTGGCGTTCAGGCTGCAGTAAAATCTCTTTCCTCAAATATTGGCGGAAATAAAGTGTCGTACTCCATAGCACCAGGCTTAATATACGATACTCCAGCAATGTATCATAATAATTATGATGATTATAAAGATCAAATACCTTATATGGCTACAAAAGAAAAAATTGCTGAAATAATTATAAAAGCTGATATATCATATAACGGGAAGGTTATAGAGATTGGTTATTAAATTCTGAATATTTTATTCTTTTGCCATAAAAAATTTCATAATCAACAAAATCTTCTTTAAAATTTTTAATTATTTTTCCTGTCATGGGACTAATAGTTGAGCCTTGATGTTCTCCATAAATAAATGTTTGAGATACACCTTTTATGTTTTTGTTAACTATGTTTGTAAATGTGGATGGATCAGATATTGAGCTAATTGGTTGATGAGATTCCATGTCGTTTATATTTTTGTGTAATTTTTTAAAAATATCAAATAAACTTAAAATTTCTTTTATTAAATTATTTAGAACTTCAGAATTTTTTACCCCAGCAAACATAGAATTATTTAAACAATAATCATTTGTGTTAAATTTATTATTTTTTATTTTTAAAAATTCATCGCAAGGAAAACATTCAATAGGTGAAAAACTGCTTTTAAATGTACCGTAAGATCTGGGAGGAATTATTAAATTTTCTTCACTCTTATACTTAATCATATGCATCATTTCTAGTGGTATTAACGGGGCAGAATCCAAATCTGCATAAATACCTCCTTCTTTATAAATTTTTACATATCTCCAGACATCAGTTTTAAAAGCTCCAGAAAACCCGTGCTTTTTGTTTCCTAAATCTAATAATCTGTATAGCTCATACAGATCAGCATCAAATTCTTTCAATTCTTGACCAGCATCAATATCATTGGTATAATTGTATTCCCAGTCGGGGTTTAAATTTTTCCATGCTTGTACATTGGAGTGGTATGTCGGATTTAAATCTTTGATGTCTTTATATTTACCTATTTGATATATTGATGATGCGATGTTTCTCATAATATTATTATAGCATTCATTATTGACATACTAAACATCAATAGTGTACAATATAAATATAATGGGATGTAGCTCAGCAGGCAGAGCGTTCGACTGTTAATCGAAATGTCGTAGGTTCGACCCCTACCATCCCAGCCAAGGTCCGTTAGCTCAGTTGGTTAGAGCAGCAGACTTTTAATCTGCGGGTCGTTGGTTCGAGCCCAACTGGGGGCACTGCATTAGTAATAAACTACTAGAAAGAGTATAATATGAATATGATGGCTGAAGAAACAAAAGAAGTTGCTAAAACTTACATTCTTGGACCTCAAGATCGTTGTGACTCATGTTCTGCAGAGGCTTTAGTATGGGTTAATGGTGTGGCGGGAGAGTTATTGTTCTGCGGTCATCATTATAATAAGCACAAAAGTAAACTCAAAGATTATGCATTTGAGATTGTTGATGAAAGAGATAAGCTAATACAAAATAAGTTAATAGGATCTGAAAACTAAATATTTTTGCTCCAATAGCTTAATCTGGTTAAAGCATTAGTCTTATATACTAACGACTGTAGGTTCAAATCCTACTTGGAGTACCAGCCCCAGTAATCCAGCGGTAGAGATAGTGGACTTAAAATCCATACAGCGACAGTTCGAATCTGTCTTGGGGCACGGGACAGTAGCTTAGTTGGTCAAAGCCCCGAACTCATAATTCGGTAATCGTCAGTTCAAGTCTGACCTGTCCCACGTGATATAATATAAGTAGGTTGTGGGC
>CAITDW010000040.1 GCA_903891235.1 uncultured Candidatus Saccharibacteria bacterium | reverse complement strand
GTTTATGGTAAATTTACGACCAGAGAGACTTTGAAGCTTTAAGCATTCCTCGGTAGTTAGTGGATAATGCTCGCCTAAGCTCTTTGGTTTATCGTATTGTTTGAATTTAGGTGAGTAAATCTTAGCTTTACGTTCTTGGTTAGTCCGTTTCTTGCGAGCGTTAGCTAAAACTGTCTTCTTAGCAATCGCCTTTTTAGAATTTTGCAAAAAATTAGATTCGTGCGCTTGCACTTTAGATCTAATATATTCAATATCTTTATTTTCTATATATAGTATAGGAGGTGTTTGTCGGGCAAAAAATTGCCCGATAGAATTCTCGGAAGAGCTTATATTCTCTTGATTTTGTTGTTTGTATAAAAACTCATAACTATGACGATATTTTTTGCCTTTGTGAGTAACAGAATTGTGATATTCAATATCTAACACTATCTTTAATTCTTGAATGATATTTTGATTCTGTCTTCTTTTGCACAGTGTAATTGAGGAAAGATATTTGTGGTTAAAAATTACTCTTTCCCCCCGTTCTAATTTTGGCACGATTGCGGCCATGACGGCTAAAGCTTGTTTGTTTAGGTATTTTGTTTTTTTAGTGCAATAGCTCGGCTGATTCACACGTTCTATGTTATCCCAACCGAGGTAGTTTTTACGATAACATGCTTTTTTATCCCTGAAAGAGAATAGCTTGCCAAGTTGCGCTTCTTCTTGTTTTGGAGCTAGCTGCTCGTGTTGGTGTAGCGAATATGTCATATTCAATTATTAGTTAAGTTAAATTAATAAAAATTTTCTAAACCAACAACAAATAGCTTGACGAATAGGTAGTACGATACTATCCTCAAATCAATCGTTGTTGGTTTGATGTTGAGTTAAAAAAACACGGTTGACGTATTGCTAAATGCGTCCGAATGGTTGTTTTAAATTAGTTAGTGCCTACACAGCTTAAGAACTAATTTAATCCTCTGCTTAAATACAAAATTCACATATCACACTTTCTTTTGTTGACTACTCCAACTTAGACACTATATATCTCTTATGTATAGGTCAAGTTTTTTTTGCGAAGTTTGTTTCAATTAAAATTATAAGAGTGTTAGTCAATGTTAAAGCAACAAGATATGTATGATATAGAAGAAAGAAAAATAGCTATTAAAGCTATAGAAAATTACAGTGTATTTTCAGCCGGGCAAAAAAAATCATGAAAATTCTAATTGATTTTGATAACCCAATTCCCGTTGATATTATTCAGAAAGTAGCTGGTGTTTCAAGGCAATCTTTTAATTTTAGTATACAAGGTTTGTTAAAATTAGAATTTATATCAAGAGAAAAAAATAGAGTTTTTATTTATCAAGCTAATAAAAATAAAATGTCTGAAATAATAAATATTTACAAAAAACAAAAAATACTCACAAAAAACACTTGACTCCATAAATTTCCTCATATATACTAAACACTTATAACAAGAAATAAAAAAACGTCCTAAGCTACTAACTTAAGACGTCTTAGTATTTTGTTATCGAGAATATTCTTGCTTTGGAAGGTCAGATATTCTCAACAGTTTTAACTCTAAACCTAAACAGGAGAATTAATTATATGTATAATAGTAAAAATTCCGCCTCAAGTAAAGTCTCTTTCACAAGCGCTGTACTAGCTCAAGCGGTACTTTTAGATATTCCCACGTTTTTTAACGGCGTTATAAGTCTAGATACACAGTCAGTGTATGACAAAGTTGTTCGTAAAATAGACTTATTTACGCAAGTTCAGCAAACAGAATTTATGGCGTGCTTCTCCGAAGATACAAGCGGTAAGATTAGTTTAAGCGATTGTAAATTTGAGGTGTAGATATTATGAAAAATACAATGATATCACGCAGTGAAATATTAAAACTGTATACGGGAATGCTGAGTAATATTTCTCCTCATAGCTTATCTCAATGGCTCAAGTCAAAAACCAGGAATGAATACGTTGTAGTTCCACG
>CAITDW010000039.1 GCA_903891235.1 uncultured Candidatus Saccharibacteria bacterium | reverse complement strand
GTGGATATACTACGGGGCGAAAATCGAGAGGTTTGGTGGAGAGACCGCAAGGTTGAATGGGCTTATTGCAATTATACAGACTATGCACCCCATTTTTACAGGGCTTACAAAGCCAAATAAGTTTTAATCAATAAATTTTGCAGGTATACGGCTTAGCAACAGATTGTACATTTGTTGCCGAGTTTCCTTTTGCAATTCGTACAATCTTTGATGATTGTGTTCCACAATTGGTTGAATTTTTTGATAGATTTGATCTGGATCTTGAGTATGTAGATATCGAACTTGTTCGAATGCTAAACTAAATCTTTTAAAAGGATCTGGCTCTTGATCATAACTTTCATCAATCACATTGCCAAATGTTTTAAATCCAAAATCATGTAATTGTTTTAAAAAATCAGAAATAGAAAATACAATAAACAATCGTTTGGCCAAAATTGGTTTAGCAGTTTTTTCCGACATAAAAAATATATCTTTGTTGGTACAAGGCTCAATTTTATATCGAGATTCTGTCAATATTGTGTAATATGTCTGACGATAAATTTCCCATGGTACTCCAGTTATAGGAAACGTTCCGTTTGAATCAGTGGGTATTTCCCAATCCACTGAGTAATTTGAATTAACATAAGGATAGGAAATTTTTACTTCTGGAAAGTTTTGATCGTGTTCTTGATTATATTTTTCTATATCCTGCTCTTTGTAAAGATTTCTATAAGTTATGATACTTTGATTTAATAGTTCAGATTGTATAAATTCTTTCATTACAAAATCTCTGTGCCAGCGGCGACTTCCCAGTAATGCATCAAACATATAAGGTTTATTAAGCATCTGAGTATTTTGGAATTTATTTAACGTTACAACTTGATAAGACCACCAAGGACGATACACCATACAGGAATTATCTAAGACTTCATTTTTTATCAACCCTCCAAGAGCTACAACATAATTTTTTATTTTATGTCTGGCCACTGCTTGTTTGATATCATGAACAGATACATATTCATTATCAGTTATAATTACAAGATCAAATATGCTTAGATCAATTTGATCTAAAATTTTTTTCATATCTTCTGGGGCGTTTTTTGGGACGCATGCCGGATCTGGAAAAAAATCTGGTTTGCCTGAATTTAACATTATAGAAATTGCTGCAATTTTAAATTCACAATTTATAACTGCGGATAAATTTTCTGGTATTTCGTCCATGCATTGAATATTCCAATCGTTTAATACATGAGATGCGACATTGTAATAAAAAACAGGAATATTTAATTTCATGAGTTATTTACATAATAAATATTTTATGGAAAATAAAAAAATTGCAATAGTTAGCCTTCATACACCTAATTTTCAGACCCTAGCTGATTACACGTGGCCAAACAAAGTTGAATACGCAGAAAGACACGGATATAGATATTTCTGCAAAACAGATGGTTTCACATTCCACTGGCCATCTGGAGAAAAATTTCCAATGATCAAACAATACCTACTGGACAATCCTGACACGGAATGGGTATGGTGGGTTGACACAGATACTCTGATCACTGACTATACAAAACGTGTTGAAGAGTTTTTAGATGATGACTATCATTTTATTATTGGTACTGATGTTGATCATAATCCGGAATCCTCACACAACAAAGATCATTGCGCAGTTAATGCCGGCAGTTTTTTTGTAAGAAATTCTTCCGAAGCACATGCCTACCTAGATTGGATGCTGTCTGTATATGAAGAATTTGAAAAAGAATACGGATGGTGGACTGAACAACGAATTATTGATGCTAGCTGTAATTTTTCTAATTTAAAATTGACATGGAAAAAATACATAAAGATTTGTCCTCAACATTGGTTTAATTCTTTTGATTGCGAACCACGAAGATTTGCTCGTGACCTACTAGGAGAAAGAGCCAACTGGGAACCTGGTGATTTTTTGGTACATTGGCCCGGAGTTGGCATGGATACACGTATGCGATTAGTTGGAAAATACCTTAATTTGATTACAAAGTAATTTGTTGCAAAAAAACAACACAAAACCCCTACAAAATGTAGGGTTTTTTATTTGCTTGACCAAAAACACCCGTTTTGCTATAATAGAAGTATAGTAAGAAACAAGGAGTTAAAGATGACTTTAAGATATGAAACAGTTGGTGAAATGATCACTCAGCACCAGCAAGAAAAATTTGAAATCAATGTATCTTACATTGTTCGTCCGTTGTTAAATCACACCGAACATGCTGGATTTTTTGGGGATACTGGCACACTGTTTGCGGCCTGTTCTAAGGCAACTGCTGACAATATTTTTAACAGATTGACCTTGGAATTTGGTGTGGGAAAAGTACAACT
>CAITDW010000038.1 GCA_903891235.1 uncultured Candidatus Saccharibacteria bacterium | reverse complement strand
TGAAACTTGTCCTACAGTTTCAAAACAAAAATTGTTTGAGTTATCAATGATAGTAATTCAAAATTTAATCAAAAGAATTGAAAAATTAGAAAATAAATTAATAAGAGAATCGAATGAGTAAAGGCACTTACAATATAGATCCGCTCCCAGAGCCGATAATAAAACCAATGAATCCAGAAGCCATTAATTGGCTTAAGTGGTTTATGACAGATGCTGATTCACTACGAAATTGGGCGGCACAAATATTTGGTAGCGATGTAGATTTAAACAATTCAAAAGTAATACAATTAAAAAATGCAGCAGAAATAGCATTATCAGAAATTGAAAAGGATATAGCTAAAATCAAAGAATTTTTAGCTGTATATGTTCCACCTAATAATTGATGTGGCTAAACTAAAAGAATATTTAGATGGAACTGAAGATGATATAAAAAACCTAAGGGAGTTTTTGGCAGAGTATGTCACGCTAAATAGCTGATAAAATTGCGTAGCTATTTATGTTGGTATAAAATTAATTAACGTTAACAATAAATTAGGTAATAATTATGAACCCAAAAGAAATACTTAAAAATTTACTTACATATTCTCAAGTTTTATTTAGTGATGGTGAGTTGTATTGGTTAGGTGATAACGCAATTACGACTTTAGAAAGAAAAAATGTTTTGATAGCTGATCTTAAGTTGGTTAAACAACAAATAGAAATTCTCGATCAGTTGCTAGCCTCTTAACCTAAGGGACATAGGCTCTAATCATTAATTTAGAATTGCTAATTATCCATAATCCTTATATCTCTAATGCTTAAGTTTATTAGGGTTACAGATAAATGGATTTTTAAATGAGAAGAAGGCAGTAAAAAAATGCACTCCTTTGAAAGCTTACCAGTACCAGAGTTACAAAGCAGTGATTTCGCTTTTCGCACGTTCTGTTACTCTGGTCCAATGAGTAGTTTTGGATATCTTGATTGCAAAAATACAAATAATAATCTTAATTAAAAATGTTTTTTAAAAAATTGGCTAGATTTTTGAGGGTAAGTTGAATTACACTTTTAAAATTAACTTTTAAGCAAAGATAAAAATGAAAAATATTACACAATTAACACCGCAAGGAGTTGATAAAGTACTAAGTGAAGCTTCCAAAGCTTGGGAAAATGTTCAAAAGTTAAATGAACAAATTAAATCAACTGATGACGAATTATTAAAGACTTCTTTAAGACAAGAGAAACATGCTATTTGTATAGAACAAGAACAACATTTGCTTGGTGCTTCTTATATGATAAAGGATCCTTCAGGTTTTGGTAATTACAGAATTAAGTTTTTTCATGCTGATGAAGATGGTGAGTTTTCTAAGATTATAAACAAATACGGTCATTTTCGTCCTGAAAATGAGTTAGATAATAAAATGATATTAGAAATAAAGAGTATTCAGGAAGATTTAAAAGAAAAAATAAATCAATCTATGACTGATAAAAATATTAGCGAGGAGATTCAGCAATATTCGTGGCAACGTATGTTACCTACATACAATAAGATATTAGAAAAAAGTAAAACTTATGAGGAAATAGTTAAATCAAAACAAGATACGATATTAAAGCAAATGAGTTTAAGTACTGCAGATCATTATCATCGTGAATTAGAGCGAGACTACAATAAAATAATAAATGAATTAAATTTTGATTCGAATCAATTAGTTAAACGATTTGTAGCTAAAGGCTTTGAAGCCTTGGGACGTTCTTTTGAAGAAAGTCCTATGATATTGGAATTAAAAAATATTATTAGTCGGTTTAAGGAAAAAATAGATAAGCATTTAACTGATAACAACATTCACAACAAGATCAAATCAGACGTGTTTAAGTTGTTTAGATCTAAGTTAGATCAACAGTTAGATCAATTAAAACAGATTGAAAAAAATGTTAAACGAACGGAAGAAACATTAATTTATGCTAATAATTTAGAGGGTTTTAAAGCTACTCAAGGTAGTTTAAGACACTATCAACAACAAATAGACAAATGGAAACTTGAATCAGATAAATTAACCGAAGATATGACTAATAAAGCTATCGAGTTTTCTTATCAAATGCCACATTTACAACCCGTATTGAATGAACCGCAATTAATACAACCCGTTGTTAATATGATACCGAATCAGCAAAACGATTTAATTATCGAAGAATCAGAAATGGATTCAGTAATTGAGGATAGTTTATCAATTATTACTACCCATAGTATGATATTAAATCAATCATCACTTATTATTAATCCAATTATAGTAAATGAAGGAAGTGTAGCGATATTGAAAATTAAAAGTCTTCTTAATGGATTTGAAAAAAAACTAAATGACAGTTTGAACGATAATGGTGATATTATTAATGAAAAGATTAAATCTGCCATTTACAAAATATATCACCCTAAATGTAAAAAACATTTAGAAAAATTAGAACTTATTGAGAAATCAATTAAAAAATATGAAAATCTACCAAACTCTCAAAAAACTGAAAAAATTATCAACCATTTAGAGCAAAGATATAAACAGATAGATAAGTGGGAGGTTGATTCAGATAATTTAATTGAAACAATTACCATGAAAGCTCTTGAACTTTCATGCAAAACAGAACCTAATTTAAATGAGCAAAACAATTTACAAGTTCAAAAATTATCAGATCAAGTAACTGAATTAACTAAAATTATAGATAAAATGAATCAAAATAACATGGAACTACCTCCTATAAATCAATTAGATCCTGACGAATTCGGTGGTTTTGAAATGTTGAATCAATCTGTTAAGTCAAAATCCGAAATGTCTTCATTTGTAGATATACTAGAGGCTTCGGAAAAAAGTGTTAATAAAAAAGCACAAGACAAGTCGATAAAAAAAGCTAAATGGGAAGGTGAAGTTAAGGGTGAAATTAAACATATAAAAATGGGTATTAACAAAGTTTGGCCCGAAGATGATATAATAGAAGGTCTTAAATATACTAAAAATCATTTAGTGGGTATTAAAGAATTTTTTGAAAATCGCGATGACTTACTACAAACCAAAGGAAACGAGGATTTTCTAGTAACAACACTAGGAAATGAGGGGTGTATTTCAGATGCTTCTGATTAGTACAGTATTATTTTTTATATAACAGAAACAAATTTAATAATCTTAAGACCAGCATCTGCAACTTTCGCACCAGCTTGTAATGTAGAAACTGCGGCTAATATATTCTTTAATGCCGCGGCAAAAGCACTAGACGCTTCAATTAAATCAGTGTCTAAATAACCACTAGACGCATCTTTAGTCACGCCGATCGTAGAACTAAGAGAATTTGCACATCTTTCTAAATTAGCACCTTGGCCTTGAAGTTTTGCTCGAGCCGAATACACTAAGTTAAGTGCATTTGTAACTACTTCTAGAGCAATTTTAGCACTTTCCATAGTTAACAGGTCAAGTTTTGGTACATACTCATTTTGGTTATTACGATATAATTTAGTAGCACTGATATCACCAATCGCCAGTTTTGATACATTATCCGAATCAAACCCTGTCCTTACCTCAATACCACTACCTATTTTCATTAATGACTTCTTAATGCTAGATGCAACAATTGCATAGTTTTCTGGTACTAAACTTTTTATTCCAGTTTTTCCAATATTTATAGTCAAACTATCACCATTAGAAGCTTTAAACATCAAGGCTTTTCCTTCGTTCAACTTAGAAGCTATAGTACTACAAGTAAACTCTTGACTGCTAATAGTAGTGGTTAGAATAATATTATCTTTAATTGCAAGATCTTGTTTTATTGTAAAGTCTTCAAATTGCTTATTATCAAAATTACTTGAACTTAAAGATACACTCATGTCTTTTGTATTACCGATAACTGTGCAGTTATTATCTATAATCTCGAAATCTGAGTTATCGATCTCTATATCCCTAATTTGAGTAAATTCAGTTGTAGATAGTAGTTTTTCTATAGGTTTAACTAGTGTTTCTATAGTATCTTCTAAAGTAGCAAGATTAGCATTTAGGTTTTTAGTATTAATACTAAATGTCTCACCAGTAGATGGTTCAGTAAACACCAATTCTTTATTATTTAAATTATCACCATTACCCTGCCATATAATCGATTGAAAAGTTCTGCCTGCTATCTCAACATGTAAAACAACGGCACTATCACCATCAGCAGAAACAGTTGGTAAAGGCACATCACCTTTTATCTGATGGTACAATTTTTCTGCCAAACCATCACCGGCAATAGCACCAGAAGTTGCTTGTGCCATAATTTTAACACTTACCTTTGGTTTTCCTATAAACCCTTCTATATTCCTTAAATTACTTACGTTAATTGCTGGCTTTATTCTGGATACATCAGCCATAGATATCGGTGCTGGGGATATAATCATTCTTGGATCAAGTGGATTAGCTGGCATGTATTGAGGTCTCATATCGTAGTTTGAATAAACTATTAAACTATCAGTACCATCAAAGAGTTTTTTAATGCAAAGATTTTCTTGATTTACAAGTCCTCCAGGATTGATACCGATATCGATATCTAATAAAAAATTCCTATGAAGAGTTTGTTTTGCTGCATTAGCATTTTCTAGTACTAATGCAGTATAATCATGAGGCATTCCATTTGGTTTCGTAATTCTTACTCTATTACCAAGTGTATAATCGCCCGTAAATGTTATTTTATAAGCGTGAGTAGTTTGTTTAGATGTACAAACAATGTCATCTTTTAGTATACCAACCCCTAATTCTTGTTTAAAACCGAAAATATCCTTATTTAAAACACTATTAATTTCAAAACTCATAACATCGTTATATTTTATAGATAATAAGTTATTAGACACTAAAGTGTTGATTTCATTGTTTTTATTTAATTGATTAAATAATGATCTACTAGTATGAACCGCATGGGCTTTGACTTCTACTTTTAAAGGATCACCTCCTCCAGTACCATTAGCAACAAATTCAAACGTTACTCCAGCAATAGTTAATTTAGAGCCTAACCCTGGATTGTGATTCAGAACAAAAAAGTAAGTAGAAGGATCTGAATTATCACAAAACCCACCTTTTTCAGAATTTATTATTAAAGGTATATGAATTGTTGAACATGAACGCTGGGTAATTATTACTTGTTTGTTACGAGTAGTAACGTTATAAATTCTAAGATTTTCGGATGAGTGATTTTTAAGAGCGGTTGCGATGTTTGATACTGTTTGTTCTTCACTTTCTCCTATTAATATATCACTTTCGCTAGTAATAAGCTCCTTATTTTGAACCATTTTGAAAGTAACAT
>CAITDW010000037.1 GCA_903891235.1 uncultured Candidatus Saccharibacteria bacterium | reverse complement strand
CATTAAAAGCGGCAAGGGACTCGCTGTTATTGATCCGCATGGAGACCTAGCTGAGAGTATCTTGTCTCGAATACCTGAATATAGAATAAAGGACGTTATATATTTAAACCCGGATGATCTAGAGCGACCAATCGGAATTAATTTACTAGAAATAGATAGAACACTAACTGGAGATGATCTGCTTCGTGAAAAGGATTTAATAACAGAGTCGGTGATATCTGTAATGCGTAAGATATTCTCAAGTGACGATAGTGGTGGTCATAGAGTCGAGTATATCCTTCGTAACTGTATTCAAACTGCACTAACAATAGAAGGAGCTACTCTATTTACTATCTTTGATCTTCTCAATGATTCGAAATATAGAAGAAAAATCGTAAAAGCACTCGATGACGATAATCTAAAACATTTCTGGCAAAATGAAATTGGTAAAGCTGGTAGTTACCAGAAAGTGAAGATGTCTGCGGGCATAACATCTAAAATTGGTAGATTTCTATTCTCAGCTAGCGCCAAAAAGATTCTAGAACAAGAAAAATCTACAATTGATTTCATGGAGATAATAAATGAAGGAAAGATACTAGTATGTAACTTTTCTAAGGGATTACTTGGAGAGGATACATCTACCTTATTTGGAACCGCAATTCTTTCAAAGCTACAAGTAGCCTCACTAAGAAGGGCACGAATAAACCAAAAAGATAGACGACCATTCTATTTATATGTAGATGAGTTTCAGAACTTCGCAACAACAAGCTTTGTGCAGATGCTGAGTGAAGCTAGGAAGTATAAGCTATATCTGACTATGGCAGAGCAATCTACCTCACAGCAAGACCAGAAACGTCTTGTAGATATAATACTTGCGAACGTTGGGACAGTAAAATGCTTTAGAACAGGAAGTCCAGCTGATGAAGACTTTATATTACCCTTATTTAAACCATTTATATCCAGAGGAGATATATCCAATCTTCCGGCATATACATTCTATGCAAAGTTAGCTTCCTTAGATGCTCAGGAGCCTATGTCAGGGATGACGATTGTTAATACTGATATTGGTAGTAGCAAAAGATTTGGGGCCGTTATGAGGGAGTCTAGGATGAGGTATGGGACTTTAATTAGGAATAGCTAATAAATCTGCTAACATTAAAAAATGAGTTATGTAATTGAACCATTAAGTAAATCAGAGTTAATGGATTTCTTCGATGATGTCTCAAAGGATGTCATAAAGTATTTCATGATAAAGGCACTATTTTCTCAACCGGAGTCCTTGCCTGGCCAAAAGAATCTTCCAGTACAGGTACCCAAAGAGCATATTGAGCAATGGTTTACACAAGCCTTAGACGTTAAACCAGTTGGAAGTGGTTCATATCCGATTGATATTTATAATGAGAAAAATCAATGGGGAGCTGATATTAAAATGTTATCGGTACATGTTGATAACAATGGCAATATTACTGGTGGCGAATCTGGTGAAGCATCTTTAGGCCAGAACTTTAGGGATGCGGGAATAGATCTTGACCAGCTTTTTGATAGCAAGTCTTTCGAAATCATCAAAGACAGATGGGTCAACCTTTATAAAGAAAAATTCGATTCAGTTAAGAGCACATATGATGTGAAGTATTTTTACTATTTTTTCATATTGAGAACGGAAAATAACTTTTATTTAGTTGGTGCAAAAATTAATCTTGATCAAATCGATACGGTAAAAGTAAACAGAAATACAAAATCATCAGTTTATTTATCTAATTTTATTGCTGATGATTTGGGTAATACAAAAATCTATAAAGCTAAAAAAAGACTAGAACTTCGTCTGCGTCCCAAGAACTGGGTAGATAAGGGCCTTGCAATAAAGTTTACATCTAATTTCAATTCTATTAACGATAACTTAAGGGAAAGTATCGCTGAAAAAGATTTCATCGAAAAAAGATTCGATCAGTTCAAGGATCTTGAAATTAATATTGAATAGTTTTAGATTGCATTCTGCATCTGTTTGGCGACCCTCTCAACCACAGTAACAGTGACCGAATTTCCGGCTTGTTTATATAACGCTGAATCTGCAAGATTTTCTGGAAGCCTGTAGTCATTATCAAAGCCCTGAAGCCTAAAACATTCCCTAGGAGTTAGTTTTCTTATACCAATTCCATCAAATATTATTGGCACATTATGACCGCCCATTCCCATATTTGCAGTTAGCGTAGGACTAACTCCCTTTTTGTTTTCTCTAACATATTGACGTCTCCATTGATAAACTTTGCCCTGTTCGGTTACGTCATCCTTGATGCGATCAAAAAGCGGCTTACCATTGTAATAGTATTTTTCGTCAACTTTTTTATCAAGAATATCTTTAATAGTTTTCGTGAGCTTTATTGGTTTTGGAAATTCAAATCTTTCAATGCATTCCTTATCTTTGAATCCTACGATATATATTCTCTCTCTATTTTGGGGTATGTTACCGTAATCCATACTATTTAGAACCATGTGCTTCAAGTGGTACCCAAGATCCTCTAAAGTTTCTTGGATAACCTTGAATGTATTTCCATTGTCATGCGACTTAAGATTCTTAACATTCTCAAGAAGAAAACCCTCAGGTTTCCTTGCTTCTATAATTCTAGCTATATCAAAGAAAAGGTTTCCTCTACCTCTTTCATCTTCGAAGCCTTTTCTATATCCAGCAATGGAGAATGCCTGGCACGGAAAACCACCAAGCAGGAAATCAAACTCAGGCAGTTCGTCGGCTTCAATCTTGGTAATATCTTCGACTACAAGTTTTGCGTCATTGTAATTTAAATCGTACGTTATCTTACAATTCTTTTCAAAGTCATTAGCAAACACAGTGGTGAACCCTGCATTTTCAAAACCTTTTCTAATTCCACCGACCCCTGCAAATAAGTCTAGTGTTTTATACTTTTTAGTCTTCTTTTTATTGTCATTATTATCGAAAGATCTTTGAACCTCCCAGACTATGCCACGTATTTCAACTTCATCCCTATAGATCGGCATAAAAGTTTGGTTAGCCGGTTGAAGCCGGTAGCCTTTCTTCTCTTTATATATCTTTTTTAAAGTAGCCTGATTTTCGTCTATTACAGCTACTACTGTTTGCCCGTTATCTGCATAATCTTGTTTCTTTATAATAACCGTGTCACCATCAAATATGCCTTCATCAACCATGCTGTCACCTCTGACCTTAAGCGCATAAAATTTTCCAGACTTAGGTCTTTCGGACATTTTTATTGATATATCTGTATCATTTTCTATGGCTTCGATCGGGAAACCAGCCGTAATATATCCAATTAATGGAACATATTCATCTTGATTATCGCTTATAGGTAGTTCATAACCTGAATAGCCACTAACTTTGATAAGTTTGTCCTCCTCAACAAGTTTAGTTATATGAGCATGAACTGTCGAAACAGATTTTACTCCAATTGCTTCAGCTATTTGATGTAGAGTCGGGTAAGTACCCTCATCCTTCTTAAATTTCTTAACATAGTCTAATACTTCAAGTTGTTTTTTTGTGCTCATTAGGCCCTCCTAAAGCTATTATATAGAACATAAGCGAAAAATGCAGCGGTTAAATAATTATTACTGTGGATAAGTGATATAATCTCATAGAGGATACTAATATTAAAGATATAATACTAACTCCATTTGCACCAATTCTTGTCGAATCTACAAGATCTATAGGCTACTCTTTTGAAGCAGCTTTGGCAGACATTATCGATAACAGTGTTGGCAAAGATGCTAAAACAATTAATGTTAACTTTTTATCTAAAAATGAACCTTATATTGCAATAATTGATGATGGCTGTGGTATGGATCAGAATGAACTAGAATTTGCCATGCGTTTTGGTAGTCAGAGCTCATTAGAACAAAGAGATGCTAAAGATCTAGGTAGATTTGGGTTAGGGCTTAAATTAGCCTCTATGTCTCAATGTCGGGCTTTGACTGTAATTACTAAAAAAAATAATATAATTTCTGCGGCAAAATGGGATTTAGATCATATTATTGAAACTAAGGATTGGTCATTGCAGCGACTGGACAATAATGAGATAGATTCTATCAAATTTGTTGATATATTAAAAAACCAAACTAGCGGAACTATTATATATTGGGAAAATTTTGATAGGTTATTGAATGGATCTACGCAACCAGAAAAATTATTCGATGAAAAAATCGATATTGCAATGTCTCACATAGCCCTAGTGTTTCATCGTTACCTTTCAGGATTTAATCCAGTAAAAATTTTTTTCAATAATCACAGGGTAGATCAAATAGATCCATTTTTTGAGAGTAATGCTGCTACTCAACCCTTAACCGAACAAGAAATCATTATTGATCAAAGCATAATTAAGGTTAAGCCTTATATATTACCTTATGCATCAAAACTTACTAATAAAGAAAAAGCAATAATTAGCAATTCAGATTTAAAGCACAGTCAAGGATTCTATGTATACAGAAATAAAAGATTAATTGTTTGGGGTACCTGGCTAAGACTCATTAAACAATATGAATTAAACAAATTAGCGAGAGTTCGCGTAGACATACCAAATACACTTGATTCTATATGGGAAATAGATATTAAAAAATCAACCGCGTCCTTGCCGGATATTGTGAAGAAGAACTTGGTTTCAATTGTAGAGAAAACTGTCGGTAGAAGTGAAAACGTTTATAAGTATCGTGGCAGGAATGTTAATAACGATAGTTTAGTTCACGTTTGGAATCACATCGAAGACAGAGGCTCACTTCAGTATTTAGTAAACAAAGATATCCCACTTTACAAAGCGCTTGAGGAATCACTAGACGAAAAAGGTCAAGGATATTTAGATTCACTTATTAAAACTATAGAGGATTCATTTCCATATAGTGATATTTATTTTAGAGTAGCAAAAGGTAATGATAATATTGTCCCTACTAAATTAGAATTTAGTGAAGTTTATAAGATCGCGATAGATTCTATAGAAAATCTCAGATCAAAAAATGAGAATATCGGCCTATTTGTTAAAAATATGGATAAATTTGAATTTTTCACAAAATACCCTGATGTAATATCAGCTATAAGGGAGGAATACGATAATGAATGATAACCAAAAAATGATAATAAATCTTGTAAGCGTCGCTATTCCGGCTAATACTGTGGTAGAAGAATCTACGATTAATAACTTCGTATCATCGTTTTCTATGATGTACCCTCTAGACAAAAACGAAGAATCAGAAGTTCTAAAAGTTCTGCACTCAAGATTAGCAATCAGAATGGATAGGGGTGCGTTTATTGAGGATAAAAACCATATAAAGTGGTACGATGCCGCCAAAAAAGATATAATTACTGATTTTTGGGATAGATATTTATTGTATTTAAGAAATGATGTCGGCTTCTCTCCAAGTGTTATCGATACACTTGATATTACAACTGACGATATGATGGATTTGCTTGGTAACCCTAATACAGAAAAAGATTATCAACGGAGAGGTCTGGTTATTGGTGATGTACAATCTGGTAAAACAGCAACTTATACAGCACTTATAAATAAAGCAGCCGATTCAGGATATAGGGTAATTATTTTACTTACTGGTACGATTGAAAAGTTAAGAAAACAAACTCAAAGTAGACTAGATGAAGGATTTACTGGACTTGATAGTACGGCACTTACTCGTGACAAGAGCAGTGTATTGGTCGGTGTAGGAAACTATAACTCAAACATAACGGTAATGTCGCTAACCTCCACTATGAGTGATTTCAACAAAGCGACCGCGGAAAAAATTGGATTTCAACTTAAGAACATAAAATCACCTGTTTTATTTGTAGTGAAAAAGAATAAAAGTGTTTTAGAAAAACTAGAACAGTGGTTGAGGTTATTCAACGAGGATATGGTTAGGAAAACTAGTTCCTTGCCAATGCTTCTTATTGACGATGAAGCTGATAATGCATCGGTTAATACAAAGAGTGAAAATAATCCAACAGCAATCAATGATAATATCCGTAAACTATTAAATTTATTTTCAAAAGCTAATTATTTGGGTTTTACTGCTACCCCTTTTGCAAATATTTTTATCAATCCAGAATCAACAAATGAAATGTTAAGAGATGATTTATTTCCACGAGATTTTATTTATGCTCTAGAGGCTCCAACTAATTATGTTGGTGCACGTTCAATTTTTGCAGATAAGGGCCTCCATTCATATATGTTGAAAGCTAATGATGATTGCGAAGATTATATTCCCGAAAAGCATAAACAGTACTTCGTACCCAGTGATTTACCTGATACTTTAAAGAAAGCTTTGGCATCTTTTTTTATCGTTAACACTATAAGAGACCTGCGGGGACAAACAGATAAACACAGAACGATGCTTATTAATATAAGTAGGTTTATTTTAGTTCAAGAACAAATAAAAGAAGCAATTGATGCGTATGTTCGAGAAGTCAGAAGAGAAATTAAGAATTATCATCTTTTAGGTATTGAAGCACTGGCTTACGAGTCGATAACTTTCATTAAGTCTGTTTTCGATGATGAATTCTCAAAAACAATTGAGTTTGATTGGAATGAAATCCAGAAAAAGCTATATGAATCAATTGCAGCTATAGTTGTGAGATCTGTTAATGGGGGGAATGCATCAAAAAATTTGAATTATGATGAATATCCAGATGATGGACTTCGGCTTATAGCTATTGGTGGATACAGCCTATCAAGAGGTCTAACATTAGAAGGATTATGCATCAGTTATTTCTACAGAAACTCTAAAATGTATGACACCTTAATGCAGATGGGCAGATGGTTTGGTTACCGAGATGGGTATGCCGATTTATGCCAAATTTGGATGAGCGAAGATGCTATAGATTGGTATCGCTATATTTCCGTAGCTTCTGATGAATTGAGAAATGAAATTAGAAGAATGAAAGAACAGAATAAAACCCCAAAAGATTTTGGACTAAGCGTTCGTTCGGACATCAATATGCTACAAGTTTCTGCTCCAAATAAAATGAAAACAGCAAAAAACTACACAGAAACTGTTTCATTAAACGGTACTATGATAGAAACTAAGTTTGTTCACAGTGATAATATAATTCTCAAAACTAACCTAAGAATTACGGAAGACTGGATTAAAGGCCTGGTTGATGAAGGCTATCAATTTGCTGACACTGAAAACCTCGCAATTAACAATCCTCAATTATTAAATATTCCAAAAAAATATATTTGTGAATACCTTAAAAACTACAATAGCCACTATCTTAATATGGCATTTCAAACAGATAAATTAGTCGAATTTATTTACGATTATAATGATGATTCAGTAGATTTATGGGACATAGTTATTGCAAGCGGAAAAGGTGATATGAGTATTTTTTGCCAAAACAACATACGTTATGTTGAAAGAAATTTTGGTATTAAACGTGACTCAAAAGCCATTCAAATGTCTGATACAAAATCTAGATTGGGAAATATTAAATATGCCAAAGGTGGATTGAAGCCAAATCAAGTTAATACAGTTGAAAATATTGCCAGAAAAATAGGATATAAAGGAGCTTTTAATGAAGAATTATATTTCAGGTCTGGGATCAAAAGAAATCCATTATTGGTAATTTACCCTGTTCAGCTCAAGGCTAAGACCAATGCAATTAATGATCCTACTAACAAAATGTATAAGAAAAAATTATCACTTTCAGAGAATTTAGATTCACCAATTATTGGATTAAGCATAGGGATACCCGACATCAACGGCAAGGAGAATAGAACCCTTAAATATAAGATTAATTTAATTAAATACCGTGAACTCTTAAATATTGATGATGATTTTGAGGAAGATGATGGGCTGGGTTACGATGAACAATAAAACCTATTTTGGTGATAATCGAACCAAAGACTCTTTCAGTAGAGTAGACGAGGTTCATCCTCTAGATATATATGCTGGATATGACTCTATGTCCAGGCAGACATTATTATTCATTACTAGCCTTAGGCCAGGAGACATTAAGTCATCAAAAATAATCAGTGCATCATTTGGCAAACGTCATGATGGTAAATTCAGCGTATCATTCTCATTAATGGACAATAACTTTGAGGATATTTTCAATCATTTCTGTGGCGACATCATTGAATCTTCCAGGAATATATCTAGCGAAACTAAAGCTTCGAAGTTTATAATAAAAAGGTATTCACAGTGGCAAGATATGCTTGCAAAACAAAAAGGTAATCTATTGAGCCCATCAGTTATAAAAGGATTGATTGGCGAACTATGTTTTTTACTTAATTATCTCTTACCATTATATGGAGAGGATCTTGCTGTAAATTCCTGGATAGGACCAGAAAAAGCTGACCAAGATTTTGTTTTAAATGATAATTGGTATGAAGTAAAGTCAACGACAAGCGGAACCGATATAGTTTTAATTTCTTCAATCGAGCAACTAGATTCGCCTAATCAGGGCCAATTGGTGGTAGTTTACTTGAATAAAACTAGTGAATCTGATAAGTCTAGGATTACGATTAATTCGATATATAAAACAATATCCGATAATTTATTTAATGACGATAATCGAAAGAAACTTAGCTCAATACTATTAAATTTTGGATATTTCGCCACACCTGATTATGAATCATTTGGATTTTCTTTGGATAAAATAGAACGATATAGGGTTGATAGTAATTTTCCTACTTTAAGACGATCCATGTTACCGTATCCAGTAATAAATACTAAATACACTTTATCGATTTCATCAGTTAAAAACTACATTCAAAAGGATTAATATGAACTTATCAGATTTCAGAAAAAAAATTATAGATGAAATTAAATTTATGTCTTCAGCAGAAGGTACTACTAATACTGAGGAATTTTTAAACTATGCGACTGATTCATTGGTAGAAGCTGAAGAAATAGAAGAATACTCACCCTTGCATTTTGAGGGATTAGGCAAGAATGGACGCAAAATTGAGATTGATGGATATAATTATAATGATCTTGACGATTGTCTTTCATTATTTATAGCTCCAGAAATTCATTTACTAGAAGAAGTTACCCTTACTAATTCAGAAGCTGAAAAATATTTTGTTAGAGCTAGGAATTTTCTAGAAGATTCATCATATATATTAGCTAACGGTGAAGACTCAACGCCCGGCTATGGTCTAGCCTCAGATGTTCATAAATTATACAAGGATGTAAGAAAATACCGCATTTATTTATTAACAGATATGACCATGAGTAAGAGTATAAAAGAGCTTGATGCACCAAATCTATATGGAAAAATAGTTGAATATCAAATATGGGATATGGGAAGACTATACCAACTTGATAGTTCATCCAATGGAAAAGAAGAAATTGTAATTGATCTGCACGATTTATTTGGCAGAGGCATACCGTGCCTTTCAGCGAGTGAAACTGATGATTACAACGCTTATTTATGTAATATTCCCGGAATGGTTCTAGCTAATTTATATAACACTTATGGTGGACGTCTACTTGAAGGCAACGTGCGTTCATTCCTGCAAATTAAGGGTAAGGTTAACAAAGGCATTAGAAATACTATCCTAAATAATCCAACCATGTTCTTCGCTTATAATAATGGAATCGCAGCTACGGCTTCTGAAGTAGAGATAAATAATATAGATGGGATTGATTATATTACTAGAATTACATCATTGCAGATTGTTAATGGAGGCCAAACAACAGCTTCGCTTGCGATGGCGCTATTAAACGACAAAAAGGATAATTCTGAATCTAAAATTAATACTATTTATGTGCCAATGAAATTATCTATCGTATCCCATGAAAAGGCCCAGGAATTAATTCCAAACATTTCAAGATTTGCAAATACTCAAAATAAGGTTAGTGATGCCGACCTATGGTCAAACCACCCTTTTCACATACGAATCGAAGAATTTAGTAGGCGCATTTATGCCCCAGCCTCACGAGGACAACAGTTTGGCACACATTGGTATTATGAAAGGGCAAACGGTCAATACAAACAGGAAACTTATAAATGTTCTCAAGCTGAAAAAAGAAGGTTTGAATTACAAAATCCTCCAACTCAAATGTTCAAGAAAATCGACCTTGCCAGATATATGAATTTAAAACAAATGAGACCTGATATCGCCAGTAAAGGAGCTCAAAGTGGATTCGCATTTTTTGCAAACTGGGTTGTTAAGGAATGGGAAAAGAATGAAGCTACTTTTAACGAGGAATACTTCAAGGATATTGTATCTCTCGGTATCATAGCAAAAGAAGCTGATAAAATAGTTAGGAGTCAACCATGGTACAACGCTTATAAAGCTAATATAGTCGCATATACTATATCAAGAATATTTTATGAAGTAGTGTCGAATCATAGCGATAGGGCTATTTCTTTAAAACAAGTTTGGGCAAAACAATCACTTTCTGAAGCATGGCAAAAACAAATAATCTCTATTTCTGAAATAATGTATAATCACCTAATTGATGAAAATAGACCATACGAAAATGTCACTGAATGGGCAAAACGCGAGCTATGCTGGGAGAATGCCAAAAAGGTTTCATTGCAACTAAATAATGATTTTATTGAAGAATTAATTGATAGAGCAGTTGCAATATCAGATCAAAGCTTTGCAAAAAAGGATCAGCGAACCATCAATAAACTACAAGCAATGATTGAGGTTGTTAACTTCGGATCAGATAATTGGCGAGCACTAATAGAATGGGATTCTACCCACCATGTTTTGTCAGCTAGAGACATTGAATTTATTAATCTGGCGATTGGAATTGATTCTGGAAAAACACCTTCTGAAAAACAGGCACTAATAATAATTGATATTCTAGAGAAATCACGAATTGAAAGTTTCCCTCTCTAATAGACAATAATTTCTTATTAGAGGGTAATGTTATAATGACTTTATGGAAAAGAATAACTTTCAAGAGAATGCTGACAGAATAATTAGCTTCAGGGATGAACGTGATTGGAAACAATTTCATAATCCTAAAGACATGGCCATATCACTAGTGCTTGAGTCTACCGAATTACTTGAACACTTTCAATGGAAAAACGATGCTGAGATATCTGAACATCTTGAAACGAAAAGATCTGAGGTTGCCGATGAGTTATCTGATGTTTTGTACTGGGTTATTCTAATGGCCAATGATCTTGATATTGATCTCAATAAAGCACTCAGCGATAAGATGGATAAAAATGAAGCTAAGTATCCAGTCGAAAAAGCCCGTGGTAATCATAAGAAATATACAGAACTTGATCCACAATGATAGTTTACGAAGCAACAGCTAAAAGGTTCATGGATGATGTTGATTCAAATTCTATTCTTAAAATGATTGAAATAGCTTTTCAGGAAAAACTTGGACGGAGTATTCCCCCAAGTGAAGTTAGTGCATATACTAATTCATTACCTCATATGGAAAGAGTTGTTCGTCGATCCGGAGTTGCTGATGATTGCGGCATCTTGATTGAGTATAAGATTCCTCTGACAAACTTCAGGATTGATTTTGTTATATCGGGTCATGATGAACAAGGAAATAAGAATTTTGTGATTGTTGAACTGAAACAGTGGCAAAAAGCAGAGGCCGTAGATGGCGATGGAATGGTTGAATCTTTCACAGGTGGAGCACCACGTGTTGTAACTCATCCAAGTTATCAGTCGATGAGATACAAAGACTTTATGTCGGACTTCAACGAAGTTTTATACAGCGGCAGCGTTCAGGCATATTCATGTGCTTACCTACATAATTATCCCGAGAAACAGCCAGAACCACTACTGGATGAAAAGTATACAAAAGTTATAGATAAATCCCCTATATATTTTAGAGATGATCAGTCTAAGCTACAGGATTTCATTTCAAAATATGTAAAGTATGGAAAAGGCATGGAAATACTTTATGAAATCAATAACGGAAGGATACGTCCATCAAAGAAACTAATTGATCATGTGGCAAGTATGTTTGACGGGAACCAAAACTACATACTTCTAGATGAACAGAAAGTTGCTTTTGAAACAGCTAGAAATATTGCAAATAAACAGGATAAATCTGTTGTCATAGTCAAAGGTGGTCCGGGAACTGGAAAATCTGTTGTATCCGTAAACCTTGTAAACGCTCTTCTTAAAGACAATCTAAATGCTATATTTGTTGCTCCAAACTCATCATTTAGAGATGCACTGGTAAAAAGACTCACATTAGAACATCCAGCACAAAGAATTAGGAATATATTTAAAGGATCGGCTACGTTTTATGATGCTGACGAAAATGAATTTGATGCATTAATTGTCGATGAGGCACATAGACTTAAGAAAAAAGGTGCATTCATGTATAGAGGCGTTAATCAGGTAGAGGACGTAATTAAAGCAGCAAAAACTTCAATATTCTTTATAGACGATGACCAGGCAGTTAGGCCGGATGATATCGGTACGATTAAAGAACTTAGACGTGTTGCGAATGATTTAGGTGCAAAAGTATACGATATTGAACTTACTGCACAGTTCCGATGTGCTGGTGCTGAAGGATATATAAACTGGATAGATGATGTTCTGCAACTCAAAGAAACTGCGAACTTTAACGGTTGGGATAAAAAGAGTTTTGATTTTAAAATATTCGATAACCCAAATGATCTCCGTGAAGCTATAAATAAGAAAGCTAAGTCAAATTATTCAGCTCGAGTCTTAGCTGGATATGCCTGGCTATGGACTTCTGCTGCTAACGGAAATCAAGATGGTGAGATTGAAGATGTTTCAATACCTGAATTTGAATTTAGTATGCCGTGGAACTCTAGGAAGGTCGGTACAACTTGGGCTATTGATGAGCGCGGAATTGATCAAGTTGGATGTATACACACCTCACAAGGGCTTGAATTTGACTACGTTGGTGTAATTATTGGCGATGACTTAGAATTCAATCCAAAAACAAACTCTTTCTCTACTGATCACACAAAATACAAAGATATTACTGGGAAAAAAGGAATGAGAGATAAACCTGATGAGTTAAACAAATTAGTACGAAATATCTATAAAGTACTAATGACACGCGGTATGCAAGGCTGTTATGTGTATTTTGCCGATAAAGAACTTGAAAAATATTTCAAAAATAGATTTTCACTCACGAATTAAATAATTATAATTATTTAATTTATTTATCGAAGATCATTTAGCATAAAAATTACAGTACTAGAACGCTGCTATTGCT
>CAITDW010000036.1 GCA_903891235.1 uncultured Candidatus Saccharibacteria bacterium | reverse complement strand
TAAGTACTGTCTTATATAATGTAATAATTATTGCTGTATTAATTGCTCCTAATTTATTACCGATTGATGTTTATATTTTTTGAAGCCATTCATCTGAGTTGGCTAGTTTTTCTTTTTCTACAACTGTAAATTCCTTAACGTTTTTAATGTCTTGATTTTGATTTAATTCTAAATTATGTATATTAAACATATTGTAAGGGTCGTACTCCGAAGCATTAGAACAATAAATTGAACCCTTAAATGCCATTAGGTGAGAAGATTCAGGTTTTTCACTCATCATCTCCATAATTATCTCTCTTTGATATATGCTATCCTGAACATACTCTTTATTACTTTCTAATAATTGGGCAATAAGCTCAGATTGAGTCTTTTGAACAGTATCAGGATGATAAAAGGATTTAATGTCAGCTAATTCTTCAACTGACATTCTAGCAATACGTCCAGCAAATGCAGTTAAAGTTCTTGAATCAGTCTTACCAAAGCTATAGTCTATTTGATCGGTAGCTGAATCGGGATGACGCGCTTTAGCAGCATATTTTGCAATTGCACCAATAAGCCCTTGGAAATCCACTGGATCTAAACTCTCGATAAAATCAGGAGATAATCCAAAATTAGATATATCTACTGTTGTTTCAAATTTAGAATTTTCTTGCCTATCTGTCATAATTGAAAAAATTTAACGATATTACTTATATAATGATGTCGTCGTCAGAATCATCTTCTTCAAATTTAGCATTATCTTTTTTGGGTCTAAGAATCGATATTATATTACTGTCTTCTTCATCAAAATAATCCATAGCATCATCATTTATACCTTCATTGAATATTTTATTTGGATCAGGCGCTGGAATTTCATCTTCTTCTGTTTGATCAATATATGCCTGGGCAATAGTACGCTCATCATTTTCATGAATTAAATGATAGCTTTCAGCACTCATGAGACCAAGTGCCAGCTTATCTTCGTCAGAAATTCCTTCGTCAAATCTTTCAGTAAGTTTTAAAATTAGTTCAGTTCCTCTAACACTCTCAGATATACCAAGTATCCTTGCCAAGTCTTTTAGTGGTAGATTAAAATCTAATCCATTAGTCACATCTAAAAACTCATCTAAAACATCTGTAAGCTCTGAACTTAAATCTTCATATTTACCCAATTCACCAATATTTTCTAGCTCCATGAGTAAAGGTACTCCAGCTATAGCATCTTCCTCAAAATATTCAATAGCAGTAACTGTTGATCTAATTAGGGCAGGGGTAAGCTCAAAAATTTGTTTTTCTTTAGTAAAATCATTTATTAAAGCTTCGGCCTGGATAATTTGATCTTTCGTATCGAGTTGACTGAGGTTTTTTTTGAGCACTATGGCAACACCGAAAGTATCTGAACCACTAAAAGCAGAAAAATTCTCTATAGCCTCATCGACAGAAGCTACTAGGTCTGAGTTTGTGTGTTGTGGTTGTTCATATTTGTGAGTCATTGAAATCCTTAAATTCACATAAAATGTCTAGATTTAAAATCTAAGCTATTTGTTATATAATTTATAAAGTATTTTGCAATATTTGTCAATGTTTTAACTCTTTAGCCATTCAGTAAATCCTGGCGATATTTTTGAACTGCGTAGCTAGATAATATAGCTTGTTTTTTAGATTCAATAGCGTTTACAAAACTAACCTTTATTTGTTCATACGACTCATTAATCAAAGTTTCAGAGTCAGCTTCAGAATCAATGAATGAATCAGGGTCTTGGTCTTTAATTATATCAATTATAACTTCATTAGCGATGATCTCCATATTGATTGCAATAGAGCCAATATAATGCAAAAAGTCTTGATCATATAAAAGTGTTAATTTCTCTTGTTTGTCTATTTTATTGAGAATATTTTGATATTCTTCTTGCATATAAACATTATTACATATTTTTTAATTTGTTTTTCATAAGAAAAAGACTATTATATAAACATAAGCCAAAAAATAATCATGAAAAAAAATAAAATAAATAAGAAAAAACAAAAAATTCTCCATAAGCCAAACATTACTGCTCAAGAATTATTTTTGTTATTTTTGATAATAGCTCTTATTATTGTTACTTACTATTATGGAAAGTTATCTGGAAGGATATAAGATGAAGAAACCTAAAAACATAAAACATAAGCTAAAAATAGCTGGAATTATATTAATAATCCTATTTTTTGTTTTTCAGCTATTCCTTGATTATGCATATTTCTGGAGATTATTAGCAACTGACAGCGGACCAATTCTTCTAGTGACTGACATAAATAAGGCTATCGACAACATAGATAAACCCGCACCCATTGACCCAATCACTGGAAAGATTTACTTAACTGGGAGCAATTTATTCCTACCAGCAAACTCAGATAACAATGGAACTATTCTTTATAATTATTGGGATGGTGGTCAAATTCAGATAACTACAAAATCAATTATTGGGCAAGCTCAAGCTTCGCTTTTTGGCATTGTTTCTAAAAGCTCCATATCACTTCCTTGGCAATGGAATTACTCCAACAATGCAAACTCATTGTCAAAAGTTGAGGATGAAACTCCGAATCTACAGTCCTGCTTGAATGCCATCATTCTTCAATATACTTCCGAGTTAAAAGATTTTTCAGGACCAGGAAAATTAATTGCCAGTGGTAGTAAAAAATTAGCTAATGGTAAGACGATATATTTCTTTAAAAATTCACAATGTAATGTTACATATCAAATTGATCTGCTAATGAAAAATGTAAAACAAATTCAAAGCTATTAAATATCTAAACAGTTGACATTTATATTATTTTATTGTAAAATACTATAATGAAAAATTCACTTGAAGCTAAGGAAAACAACCAAACTGAAATCCAGCGTAGTAGTCAAGAGCTATCGCAAAAAAAAATTAATAAGGTAGCTAAAGTTATTGGAGCTTTAGCATTGGCTGCAGCAACCATAGCCGGAGCATATATTGCTGTTAAAGGCACAAACGATTCACTCAATCAGAGATTTGAATTTGTTGCTGATCTTAAAAATCCAAAAGCTCTAGAAGCTAGTGGTGCTTGCGTAGCAAAACTTGGTGCTGAAACCCAATTTCTTTGGAATGCTGCCTCAGATATAACTAAGCCAGGAACTTTTAAAGCTGTAAATTATAAGGCTGAAGCCGATGATATGAAACTTAGATCGAGCTATTATGCATCTTCACTCAATCTAGCTGCCGCAAATCATATATTATGTTCACCATCCAGCAAAACAGCAATGGACCTAACGCCTGATTTTTCAATTAGTGGCCTCAAATGCGTAACGAAATTAGCCGAGGAATATACATACCCAGATAGTCAGCCTAATGATATATATAAGCACGATTCAATCATTCATGACGACAAAATCAATATTGAAGAAGCTTTAGCGAGTCAATTAAATATTCCGTGTAATTAAATACTATTTTAATCCGAAGAAAAATACTAAATAACCAGATAAAAGTATCGTACAACAAATAAGAATTAGATTTCTTTCCCATTTCTTTTTACATCTTGAAATTGCAAAGAGTAATAAAATAATTGCAACAATTGAGGCATAGTTATTCGGATAGCCCCTATAGCTAGATGTTATTTCAGTTTTAGCTAGTCTAACAACGCTCCATATAAAAACTAAGCTTGAGACAGTTGCAGCAATTAAAATATAACTTTCAATCGCTAGGTCGTTTTTTGATTCTGATTGTTTTTTTGCCATATTTATTATCCTTATGCTTTAATGTTATCTACATTATTTATTGGTTTTGGTCTTAAGTCAAATCTGAAAGCCATTAATTACTCGAAAAGTGGGTAATTATTGATTTTAATGTATATTTAAATTATACTGCTTATATAAATGTTATGATTTTTAAATCTAGTTACAAAAATATTAGCTCCCTTAAAATAACTGTTTTTGTAGCGCTTATTATATTAGTTGCATTTATTGGTAGCTTATCAATTTTGAATAATAATGATTCTCGTCGTAACATTCTTACAAAATCTAGTGCTGCTGCAGGTTATCTTACTATTAGTCCGACTTATGATGCAGACTTTCCAGATCCATCAATCTTGAAAGTTGGCAATACTTATTATGGATATTCAACTCAGTCAGGCTATAGTTTAGTGCCAGGACTAATTTCAACTAATGGTGTTAACTGGCAGACAAATCCAGCCAACATAATGCCAAATGTTCCATCCTGGGCCAACAATACAAATAACTGGGCTCCGTCAGTAAAATTCAACTCAAGTTTAAACAAGTACGTAATGTTATACACTCTTCATAACAAAAACCCTTCAACTCAGTGCATAGGAAAGGCCATTTCTGACTCTCCAAACGGTCCATTTATGGATAACAACCTAGCCCCATTCATTTGTCAGCCAACTCTTGGAGGCTCTATAGATCCGAGCGTTTTCACAGACGCAAATGGTACATCATATATATATTGGAAGAATGATGGCAATAACATAAATGCACCAGATAATCTCTGGGTGCAGCAATTAGATTCTAGCTACAACCTAATGGGTAGTGCAAAATCTATATTATCTTCTACTCAAGCTTGGCAAAATGGCATTATAGAAGGACCTAATATGGCAATAATAAACAGCAAATACTATTTATTCTATGGTGGATCTCGTTATTATGATTCGTCTTACGCAATTGGCTACGCAACATGCTCCTCTGCCATTGGCCCTTGCACAGATTCTTCATCTAATCCTTTTATATCAAGCCTGGGTGACATGTATGGTCCAGGCAGTCCAGAATTATTTCAAGATAGCCAGGGCAATAATATCATGGCATTTGCTGCTTGGCATGGAGCAATAGCTGGAACGAATGCTTTTAGAGCTCTCTATGAAGTTATCTTAACTAGTAATGCTAAGGGCGTTCTAAAATTCAAAACAAAATTTGTAGAACCAGGCCTATCAATCAGTACTCACGTCATGTCCCCAGGTCAATTGAATTCATTTTATGAAACTAAGCTTAAAGCAGTCGGTGGAACTGGATCCATAAACTATACCGTTGAATCTGGTAGCTTGCCTAATGGTCTTAGTATAGACAATGCTAAATCTTCTATTTCTGGAACCCCAATATCTGCAGCTCCAGCCATAAATTCTAATGGAATTCTTTCCTGTTCTGGAGTTTCAAATTCGACCATAGTCAAAGGCAATTGTGTATGTAACCCTGGCTACATTATGAATAGCATTTTCGGTTGCATTCCATCATCAAGCGTTCCTACGAGTACATATAAATTCACAATAAAGGCTACAGATTCGAATGCTCCAGCCCTAACAGCAACTCAGTCCTATTCAATGATTGTTACCAATTAAACATTAGATAATCAACAATTCAACATCTTGACATATAAATAATACTTAAGCATACTCTATAAAAAAGGGGATTCTTTATGGATAATAATAGTCCAGGTCAAGATAGTGTAAAAATAGATCATGACCAAGACGTTACTGCTAATCCGGTCATTTCATCAAGCATTAGTACTAGTCCAACAATACCTAGTCCTAGTCCAGTACAACCTAGCACTGAAAGCATCCCACTAGTTCAAGAATTACCTAAAGATTATGATTCAAGTAAGTACTTTTTTGATACATCAGAAGATGTTAAACCTAGTGAAACTATATCTAACCAGAATATAGCTCCAACGTCTCCAGTCCAGAACCCAAATGTGCCTATACAACCATTAGGAGAAACTATTGTTGATCAAGTATCAAATCAACCTCAGTATAACTTTGACACGACACCAGAACCACCTAGAAACGATTCTCAACTAAATAATAATGAGATCTTCAAACCAAGCTATACGGCTCCTAGTGAGGCTCAAAATCAGGCAGAAGAACTACCAATCCCAACAGCAAACACATTTACGAATGATGAAATACCGATGGAACCTGTTAAAACAAACAATAAAATAAAATGGAAAATACCAGTAATAGCAGGGGCAACGATTATTCTATTAGGAGCTGGAATCTTTACATATTCAGCCCTTAAACCAGTAGGCTTTAAACAATTCACATTATTAAACAAGGGATCTAGATATACTTTTAATTATTATTCCGATTCCATACTAGGCACTAATCTAAACACCAATAATAACCAGCTCACGGGTAACAACAAGAACCTAACATCAGTTGCTGTTAGTCCTATTGAAAAGTATACTTCATGCGATCAGGTAGAAGTGAATGCTAAAATTGTAGGTACTGTGAGTTATAAAAATAGTAAATATAATATCTGTGGAACAAATCAGGACAAATTTACTGTATTCCAAGCAAATAATCAGAATATTATACTAGAGATTTATTCCGACAATAAGACTACAACCATAAGTCAATCTCTTATAAATAGTGTATTTGCATCACTGAAAACTAATTAGGCTGAATAAGTATGTAGTTTATTTTGTTTGTTGAGCTATTGACAATAATACTGAAGTTATAATTAAGTCCGTGCGATTTATCTTTTATATTTCCAGTGATTATGTCTGACTTACCAGCTATCTTATATGACTTAAAAGTAGTAACGTTATATTTATTTCTTATTGGCAGGTTTTTGCCAATGAAACTATCATATGGTAATTGAGTCTGCAGTATTGGATTTACTAATTTATATGCGCTTTTATAGTCTCCAGAATAGATGTCGTTTAAGTAACTATTGACCGTACTTCTTTGATTGTACGATGGAGTGAAAAGCCACATAGTTTTATTGTAATAAAGTCCAATTCCTATAAGAATTAAAACTAATAAAGGTGTTGCGATATATATTATTTTTTTATTATTTTTCATAGATTATTCCTTTATTTAATTTATTGAAGTTTATTTTTGTAATCGCAAGTATTTGTATAGCAGGTGTAACCGTAGCCGCCAAGCGCTGGATTGATTTGAATATGTATTCCTGAAGCTGAAGCAATATTACCTATATCTGCATAAGTATATGTCTTTTTATCAGCAAGACAGTATCCAGGATCCATCCATGAAAAACCCTTTAGACAATTATGACCTGAGGTTCCCTTATAGTTAACCACACTAGATGACGAGCCAGCAGCTGGTTGACTAGTAAGCGGATTAGGATAGCATCCATATATATCGTTATATAATAGCGCCCCAACCTGAGCCTGACAAAAGACAGCACCTGTTACGCAAACAGGACTTGCAAAGTAACCACCATTACAAACGCATTTTCCATTCTGGGGAGTAGGGTTTATATTCGGCCCAGTACATGTCTGAGCACCGGTTGGAGTCTCGACTGGATTTACAGTCGTAGTGCTTGATGGCAACTGAACAACTACATCTGCTGAAGAAGTTCCAGGTACTGGTGCCGAACAACCCAAGGCAGTAGTATTAAATCCCGTATTACAAACACAAGCACCTGAAGCTAGATGACTATTTGGAAC
>CAITDW010000035.1 GCA_903891235.1 uncultured Candidatus Saccharibacteria bacterium | reverse complement strand
TTTAGAGACACCATTAGTCAGGAAGTTGTCAGTAAAAATTTTAAACTTCCTCCCAGTAACACAAGAGCTAAATTGAGAAGTAAATTATTACTTTTAAGTAATTTAATTGTAGAAAACTGGTCAACAATTGAGTTTTATGATGGCATAGATGAGGAGTTGACGAAAAATTTTAAACTAGCTTGTAGAGAATTTGAATTGAGTTTTAATAATGAAGAAAAGCTCAAAACATCAAGAAATACTGATATTTAAGACTTTAGGATGAAGAATTTTTTTTCTGTCTATCATTATATTTTTCTTTCATCTTCAGACCTCTTCTTTTCATAGTTGCAGTTATAAACGCTGTTATTATGCCGACACCTATAAATATGTATAGGGTAGTAAACAATTTTTCACCTCTAGTTTTCGGTGTAATGTCTCCATAGCCAACAGTCGATAGTGTTGTGACTGAAAAATAATATGCATCAACCCAAGAGAGTTTTTGCACAAAGTGATAAAAAGTACTACCACCAGCAATTGTTAATAAGGCTGATGTGAAAATAATTTTGTAAGCGTGTTTATCGTATTCTTCCATATTTATTTAATTATTGTATCAGGGATTCCTCTTGATAAAAATAAAGTAAATAAGGATACTACAATAAGTCCCGCTAGAGCTATCCTCATAGAGCTAACCTGAGAGCTGGCGTATATATTTTTAATCTGTGAGCTATCCGAACCTGAAACTCCTTTACTTTCCGCAATAGCATTTACTTGACTGACAGGAATTATTTGTATATTAGTTTTCGAAGAAGTGCTAATTGTTGTTTTAATATTAGACGGCAGAGTACTCGACTGAATGTTAGTTGCAAATGATGATGTTAAAAAGGCAATAAAAATTGAGCCAATTAATGCAGTACCTAATGATGATCCAAAGTTTTGAAAAAGTCCCTGAAGTCCACCAACCTCACTGGAGTATTCTTTTTCTACTGATGACATATTGACGTTACCGATTTGTGATGCTAACAGTCCCAGTGCGGCTCCTGCGAAGAAAGCAGCGCACAAGAAGATAATGCTTTTAAGGGTCAAAGAGACAGATCCAAGCAGAGTCGTTACTGCAATGATTAAAATTATCTGACCAAGTCGAATAATCTTTTTCGGTGAATATTTATTTGTTAATCTTGCTCCGATTACGGAGAATAAAATTAGACCAATGGATAGGGGAAAAATATGCAAGCCAGTAGAAAGTGCATTATAGCCAAGTGTCATTTGAAGATATACCGGAATAGAGAAGAACAATCCTGCGGTAACGATATATTGACCAATCAGAACTCCTATTCCACTTCTAAGCTGTGAAATTTTAAGGAGAGAAACTTTAATTAATGGATTTTGATTAGTTGATTCAAGTTTTTGTTGGCGTATGTAGAATAATCTAATAAATATACAACCAATTATAATTAAATAAAAAACAACCGATAAACCAAGTGGATCAATATTGTGTCCATTGATGGATGGCGCTCCTTTAGGTAATATCCAGCCCCAAGTTTTACTCAGGAGCATTCCGTATACAACTAGAATTAGTCCAGTCCCTGACAAAAGTGCACTGAGAATATCAATTCTAGATTGAACCCTAGCTACTGTATCTTTTAAATACTTACTAAGTAATAGAACAATCGCCATTATTAAGACTTCTGAGAAGAAAACGTATCTCCAAGAAAAATAAGTCGTTACTAAGCCACCAATTAAAGGTCCAGCAGCAACTGCTCCACCTGTGATTGCTCCGAGAATTGCATATGCATTGACTCTTTCTTTGCCTGAATAATTATTTGCAATCAATGAGGATATTGCAGGAATAACTAAGACTGCTCCCAGTCCCTCAATTATTGACCATCCGATAAAGAGAGTAGCCATATTTTGACTAAGTCCCGTAATTAATGATCCGCAAGCATAAATCACAGATCCTATCATAAAAGCCTTTTTTCTTCCCCAGATGTCACCTAACTTTGCACCAATGAGCATCAAGGCTGCCATAGTTAGAGTATAAAATGTGATTGCTCCCTGCATAGCCGTTACGGAGCTATGCAGGTCTTCGACAACTTTAGAAATTGAAACATTCATTACTGTGCTATCTAACACCATTACAAATTGTGCCAGTCCAAGTATTGTTACTATTTTTAAATTCTTCATAAGTTGTTTATATCATCTTTCTTGGCTTTTTGAAAAATATACCTCTAATCTGTTAAAATATACTTAAATATGGAAAAAGTAATTTTATATTATAAGTTTTCGCCAATCAGTGATCCTGAGGCTGTTCGTTTATGGCAAAAAAACTTATGTGAGAAATTAAATCTTAAAGGTAGAATAATAATTTCTAGTCATGGCATAAATGGAACGCTTGGTGGAGACATAAAAAATGTTAAAGAATATGTTAAGGAAATGAAGACTTTTAAATCCTTTAAAGGAATGGAATTTAAGTGGTCTGATGGTTGCGCTGCTGATTTCCCAAAATTATCAGTTAAGGTTAGGGATGAAATTGTAACATTTAATGCTTCTAAGGACATTAAAGTTGATGAGCATGGAATTGTCGGAGGAGGCAAACATCTTAGCCCTAAGGCAGTTAACGAAATGGTTGAAAAATATGGTGAAGATCAGGTAGTTTTCTTCGATGGACGCAACAAGTATGAAGCTGAGGTGGGAAGGTTCAAGAATGCAGTTGTTCCAGAAATAGAGACTACTAGAGATTTTAAAAAAGAGCTCAAAAAATCTAAATACGACAAGCTAAAAGACAAAAAAGTAATTACTTATTGCACTGGTGGAATAAGATGCGAGGTCTTGTCGATGCTTATGAAAAAGAATGGCTTCAAGGACGTTTATCAAATAGATGGTGGAATAGTTAAATATGGAGAACAATATAGAGATAAAGGTTACTGGGACGGATCACTTTACATCTTCGATAAGCGTATGACTCAAAAATTTTCAGAAGAAGCTAAGGATATAGGATCTTGCATTCACTGTCATGGTAAAACTAGTAACTTCGAAAACTGCATTAATAAGACTTGTAATAAATTAATTTTAATTTGCAAAAACTGTTTTTTTAATAATACTTGTTCTCAACAATGCCAGGAAGTTTTAAGTCTAGCATGAATAATAATCGTGGCGTAGATTATATTGGTGTAACAGTAACATTTGTTATTCATGATGGGAAAGGTAATTTTCTTTTACAAAAAAGAAGTCAAAATACGAGAGATGAACAAGGTAGATGGGACGTAGGTGGAGGCGCTTTAGAATTCGGAGAGGAATGGTCAGAAGCAGTTAATAGAGAAGTCAAGGAAGAGATTAGCGCTAAGCCCAAACAAATAAATTTTTTAAAGACCTTTAATGCATTAAGACAAAATAATGGCGTTTCAACACACTGGATAGCATTAGTGCATGCAGTTTTGGTTGATCCAAAAAAAGTTAAAATTAATGAACCGCATAAAATTGATCAAATTGATTGGTTTAATTTAAATAATTTACCTAGCCCACTTCATTCCAAAATTATGGATTCATTGAATGCAGCCAAAGAAGCTGGCTTTATTAATTAACCCTTGTTCACTTTCGTCCTTATAGGACTCGTCAGTATGACTATTTAATTCATAGAGTGAATATGACGATGAGATGAGCTTGTTTTTTGGCGGTGTTTTGTGGTGGGGAATAGAGAGACTATTGTCTACCTATTAAGGCCTTCGGTCCTACTTGCCCCACCACATCCAACTATGTGTCCTAATGCTAATGCTTTCTTCCGAAAACTAGTCTAAAAACGACTAGCAGGATGCCAATGGCAATAGCCGGGAACACAATCGTTCCTAAGACTGCATCAATCATCTTAACGATGACGTGCGACACTAGAATATAATAGCAAGTTAATGCCAAAATAATCGTCGTCACAATAGCTCTTGCAGGCGTCCTGAAAAGGTTCCGGAACAAACGATTCCATGTACGGATGTAAATCACCTCCTCATGCTCTAATCTCATTGTCAATGGGCTGTTCTCAATTTGAGAAAGCGGCATTATTGTACAACAAAAGCTAGAATAAATCAATAAATATATATAATAAAAAAGTTCTGAGTATTTTATCTAAAAGGTTATGTTTTAGGTGGATTTAATGTATAGTATTAGCATCATGTAAAGAG
>CAITDW010000034.1 GCA_903891235.1 uncultured Candidatus Saccharibacteria bacterium | reverse complement strand
GGTCTTCGTACAGGATAGTAATTTTTGGTATTTAACTGGCATAGATATTCCTGACGTAATACTAGTCATTGATAAAAATAAAGAATACTTAATAGTTCCAAAGTATTCTGAAATTCACGAATATTTTGACGGTAAAATATCTTACTCCAACTTAACTAACATTTCCGGCATAGGGGATTGCTTTACTGAAGATGAAGGATGGAAGTTATTAAAGAATAGAGTTAAAAAAACTAAACATATTGCAACCTTAGCTCCCCCACCAAGCTATATAAAAAATTATGGAATATATACTAATCCCGCTCGTAAAAATCTAGTCAATAAAATCAAGCATATTAATCCCACAATCGAGCTGCTTGATCTTAGAATGCATCTTTCAAATATGAGAATGATTAAGCAAGAAGTAGAAATTACTGCTATCAATAGTGCAATCGATGTCACAATAGATAGTCTGAAGCCTATAATAAATTCAATTAGGAAATCTAAGTATGACTATGAATATGAAATTGAGGCAGATATTACTAGAGGTTTTAGAAAAACAGGATCCGAAGGACATGGCTTTGATCCAATAGTCGGATCTGGTCAAAAT
Organism: uncultured Candidatus Saccharibacteria bacterium; assembly: GCA_903891235.1. Lineage (GTDB taxonomy): Bacteria > Patescibacteriota > Saccharimonadia > Saccharimonadales > UBA4665 > CAIYEO01. The sequence goes on along the minus strand of CAITDW010000034.1, from coordinate 1,175 downwards.
TCCACAATAATTCACTATAATTTAAATAATGCCAAACTTGAAACAAATAAACCAATAGTGATTGATATTGGTGCAAAGGCCAATCATTACGTTGCAGACATATCAAGGACGGTAGTTCATGGCAAGCCAACTAAAAGGCTTAAAACTGTCTATGAGGCTGTTGTTGCGGCCCAGGACCATGCTCTTAGTCTACTTAAGCCAGGAACTATATTAAGTGATTATGAAAAAGAGATGGAACATTATATTGGTGAAAAATTAAGAGAAATAGGCCTTATAAAAATTATTGATTCCGATAGCGTTAGAAAATATTTTCCGCATTTAGTCAGTCATTATTTAGGATTAGATGTACATGATGTTGGGGACTATTCTAGACCGCTTGAGAAAAACATGATCATAACATGTGAACCTGGCATTTATATTCCTGAAGAAGGTATTGGTGTAAGAATTGAGGATGACATTTTAATAACTGATACTGGCAATGAGATATTAACAAAGCGCTTGCCGAGAGCGATATAGGTGGCATACAATAAATAATCATGAGTGGATTTAGTCTTGCATTAATAAGGTTATTAATACGTTGGATAGTTTGTTCTTTAGGTCTCTGGATTGCTACTGGTATTCTTGGCTCTGACAAAATAAGCTATGGCTCTAAATTATCAACTGTTATTATTGCAGGATTTATTCTAGCTGTAGTTAATATTATAGTTAAGCCAATTGTTGTTATATTATCTTTGCCAGCAATATTGTTGTCACTAGGATTGTTTATGATTTTTGTTAATGGACTAATGGTCTTTTTGGCGAGCAAGCTTTATTCTCCTCTTCATGTGACAAATTTCTGGGCTGCAATTTTGGCTGGTGCGATAATAGGATTGGTAAATTATCTAGTTACGACTATAATAGAAGAACGATGAATATTTTTAACTACATTACAATCGCCTCAATGGCAATCATGACAATCTTAATTTTGATTCAAACCAGAGGTGCTTCCTTAGGCGCTGGGCTTGGAGGAGGCGGTGAGGTTAATACGATCAGAAGAGGAACCGATAAATCAATCCATCAAATTACGATTATTCTAGCATTCATTTTTTCAGCATCTATTCTTCTTGGAATAAGCGTTTAATCTAATCTTGGAGAATTTTAACTTCTATGAATGTTAATAAAGTCTTTAAAAAAAG
>CAITDW010000033.1 GCA_903891235.1 uncultured Candidatus Saccharibacteria bacterium | reverse complement strand
TCAAAATAAAAATTTTGAACACTATGCAAAATTCATTGACTGTACAAAAGAAGAAGTTGTAGCGTTGTTATTGTACACTGATCCAAAGAATATTTATACTGGCTCCTACCGAGGTTTTTATTATAAAAAAGGTTTGCAAGATAAAGAGGGCAACTTTTATAAAGAGTCTTTTTGTAAGAAATATAATCAACGTATGGAACTGTTGGAAGACGCTTTATACAACAATACTATTCCTCATAATAAATCTTCTGATTGGATAGAATATAATGATTGGCCAAAAGTTAAACTACTAGACGTAATAAGATGGTGTGAATCAAAAGATTTCACCTTTCCGAAAGAATTAGAAGAGTTGGTTATAAAATATAATAAATCTAAAGACGTGGAAATATATGTACAAGATTCAGTATTAAATAAAGAAAATATTCCAAAAGAATCATACAAAGGGCAAAAGACAGGGGGGAAAAATAATCTTCTAAATGAAAAGATGTTTTTTATTGAAAAAATTAAAGAAGAATTAAATGAAAAAATCCCAGATTACGAAAAAAAATTAATATCGAACATACTTACAAAATATCAAAAGAGTGAGCTTAAAGCTTTGAGCGTAGATAATGCTAAAAAAACACTGCGTGAATGGACAAAAAAATACTTTAATAACAAAACATTGTTTGATAGAAGTGAGGAGTAGTTGTTTAGGTATTTAAAAAATTTAAAATCTGTATTTCCTATAGAGAGGAAATAATCCGTTTTGGGTAGTTAATTTCACAAAACTTTGTTCTATATAAACGGGCGGTTTAGGTTTATTCAATTCCTTTAATCGCTTAATAATCTTTGCTGGGAAGAGTGTTTTTTAAGATAAACTTTATTTAAACACAGTACTATTTTTAGTTACCTCCAGTTAGTCTCAGTTACCTCCAGTTAAACCACTTTATCTCTTATGTAATTATTTTTAATATGAATTTAGCGAACCAAGTTCGTTAAGTTAATTTAATGTATTAAAAAAGGTAAAATACCATGAAACATAATCAGTTACCTACGCAGGGCTTCTTGCGTTTAAAACAGATTTTACAATTCATCCCTGTGGGTGAAACTACATGGCGAGTAGGCGTGAAAGAGGGAATCTTTCCTAATCCAGTAAAAGTGGCAGATCGTGTCAATCTGTGGCGAGTACAGGATATCAAAGACTTGATTGACAGTTATAGCCCTAAAAACAAAGATGACGCCAATCTAAGGCCACCATATGGAACTAAACTAGAGCAGAGAAAGCCATATGACCAACTGGAATTCAATTTTAACAATCAATCTAAAATAGAGGATAATTATAATGAGTAATTTACTAAACTTCGCTGGGGCTACAAGAGAGCCACAATATCAATTAATAGAAGCTGGCACATTAGCCAAGGTACGACTAGACATTCAACAAGGAGGTTTTAACGACGAATCTCGTGGTTGGACTCATAATATGGCGACGCAAGGTAAAACTGGAGCCGTATACCTAAAATGTGAATTCAAAATTCTTGAAGGTGAGTTCCAAGGCAGAAAGATTTGGTCATTAATTGGATTACATAGTCCTAAAGGCAATACATACGAAATGATGGGCAGAGTGTTGATCAAGGAAATACTAGAGTCTTCTCGCGGAATTGATCCAAATGACACAAGTGATATTGCTAATAAGAAACGCTGTATCAACAGCCTGGCTGATCTAGACAACATCACTTTTATAGCTGAGGTGAGTATTGGCACAGACCATAAAGGCGAGCCTAAGAACGAAATTAAAAAGGCATTTACTATAGATCATCCTGAATATTTAAAGCATATGAAGAATGATTTACATTTAGAGCAAACAAATGGGCAAATGCCTTTTTAACTAACAAATTGTAATAGGTGATTGCTAGGTTTGGACATTTAGCAATCACCAGAATTAATATTTAAATCTATAGGATCATTATGAATAAAAATAATAACTCAGTTTCTCAAACTGAATCAAATCAAGCAAAAACTCGAGCTAAAAGTGCTTCGAGTAACTTTTCAATTGCGGTAGCATCTGCTCATGGTATTACCACTACAAAACTAGATCAAAACATGGTTAATTATAGCATGTTTAAGGAAGAATTGATAGCCTTTAAAGAGGTTATTATGCCTTATACCGATGAGATAATTATAAATAATACACCTACTAAACTTAACAACGAAGAAGCTCTTAAATATTCCCATAAACTCGCTAAGAGCAAAGCTAAATGGTTTATAGCTGGCGAATTTGATCCGCAAACAAGACATACAGAAAATCTAAAATATCGGAGTGCCATAGTACTTGATCTAGATGAATATGATGGTGATATAACCGCTCTAGAAGAGGCCATCAAAAAAGAGCTGTCAAATTACACCTATGTAGCCTATTCAACCGCTTCTCACAAGAAGAATAAGCCAAAAGTACGTATATTTCTACCTACATCAGGGAATATTCCCACTGATGAATACGATGGAGTAGTACGTGTGTTTGTAAATGACTTGAGTTTTAAAGGAGCAATAGATAATGCCAGCTTTAAACCTAATCAATTTATGTTTTTTAGTAGCATTGTAAAAATTATCGACTTACCAGAAGGCTTAGTAGTTGATAAGTATGAACCATGGATGATTGATAATGAAGCAGAGTTAGTAGATCCTGCGAATTTTAAGAAGAAGCTAACCAAAGGATGTAATAAAACACCCTCTAATATTGGTTCTAGAAAACCAAACCTATCATTAGTAAAAAATATATCAGCTTCTAATGGAGAAAGTTCTATATCTCCTCCAATTGAATCCGAAGAGGAAAGACAACGGAGTATTAATTTAACAGCAACTCAAATAACTTCTAATTTAGAAGAGTATCCAGCATTAGAACTGGCTTATGATGAATGGTTAGAAGTTGGAATGGCGTTGCACCATTACTACAATGGGGCAGAACAAGGCTTAACTTGTTTTCATGAATGGTCGAAACAAGATAGCGAAAGATATAGCCATGAAGATATAGAAAGTAAGTGGAGATCGTTTGGCAATAGCTCTACAACAAAACCGCTGACGTTTCTTACAGTCTTGAAAAAAATAAAAAACAGACGTATAGATCAATTTGATAAAGAAATATTTGCAGCAATAGCTAAATTAACAGATAAGGTTCGAGGCGAAGAACTTTCTCCAATCTTAAAGGCTGTAGCTCTTAATTGCAGCGAGGAAGAAGCTGAATATTATATACGCAAAATAAAAGAAAAAACTAACTTAGGGGTAGTAAGACTAAGAAGAATATTAGTAACAGAACGCCGTAAGATCAGAGCTGAGAAATTAAAGCAAAGAGGAGAAAGGATTTATCCTTTAAATGAGCAGCTACCATCTGAGCTCTTTGGAGAATATATTGACGGTAAATCACCTAAAAATACCATAGAGAATTTTGGAATATTACTTAAGAATTATGGTTTAGATGTTAGGAGAAATGTTATTTCTAAGAAAGATGAGATAATCATTCCAGTGGAGGAATATTTACAGGAAACAGCTGCTGCTGCTAAATTAGCACGCCTAACAAGTCTTTGTGAGAACAATTCTCTGTCAAAGCTGCACTTAATACCGGAATATTGCACTGAACGAGCTGCTGAGAATCCATATAACCCTATAACAGATTGGATAAAGTCTAAACCATGGGATGGAATAGACAGACTAAAGAGTTTATACGATACAGTAATAACCAAGGATGAATTTTTAAAAGAGGATAAGGAATTTTTTATAAGGAAATGGCTCATTAGTTTTATTGCAGCGTCAGAAGAAAAAAACGGAGTATTTTCAAAAGGCGTACTTATATTTCAGGGTGAGCAGTCAATAGGTAAAACTGCATGGTTTAAAAAACTACTACCAGATCCAGTGAGTG
>CAITDW010000032.1 GCA_903891235.1 uncultured Candidatus Saccharibacteria bacterium | reverse complement strand
CAGAAGCAGCTGTTAGTAGCAGTGTTGGGATTGGTGCAAAGTTTTGGGGCAACGGATTTAGTGCCGAAGTTTCAGGTAGTGCTAGTGCTGGTAACAGCAGTCAGCAATCTGATAGTAGTGAAAATCGTGTATCTGAAAGTTCAAATGCCACTGAATCTCATCACAATCTAATGCGAGCTTTAAGTTCAGATTCCTTTGCTGAGGAGCATGGTGTAGATAAATCTTTAAGCACAGATGTGAGACAGTCTTATGAGGAAACTCAAAGGCTAGAGCAACAAGTATCTGCAAGGCAAGAATCTATTAATACATATAATGAAGCTATTGATTACAATAGGACTCATGGGGCAAGTATTAGTAAGGATATGTACCAAGACGTTCTTAGTGCGCATCAAAGTAATACTGGTAAATCTCATGCCGATGCAAAGCGTGATGTAGAGAATCGTACTCCCGCTGTAATGCGTACATTTAATGCATTAGCTCAAGGAGAAACGCATAATATATTACAGCAAGTAAATGATAGAAAACATGCTATTTCAGGTGAGAGGGGTAGCCAAAAACTAGATGAATTCACTAATAGATATAGTGATAAAGTTGATTCTAATGTACATAGCTCCATTGAAAACGCAGCTAAAAGGGATGGTTTTGATGATAGAACAATCCAGCAGCAAATATCTAATAAAGGTGAAGATTTACACGCTAGGTATGAGACAAAACACGGGCAAACAGACGGTAAATTCATTGCTATAAATACAGAAATTAAAGCGCAGCAAGAAGACAAGCAAGCCAATATTGCTAAGCTTGAAGAGGATAGAATTGGGACAGGTAAAATATCAAGTGCAGTTGGAGGTTTTGGTCATCAGTCAAAAGACTCGGAATTGCCAATGCCTGAATTTGATGAGATTAGTAGACCGTATGAGTCGAAAGCTGGGGTTTACAATTGGGAAACGGGAGATGTTGACCCTCTACCTCAAAATCAAGGTGAAAGACATACGTTTAAACCACAAATTTCTCAGGTGGCAGATGGTCAGTACGTAGAACGTGCATTACTCAAACCTAAGAAAGATTAACGATTGCTGTTGTAAATATTAAAAGGCATATACCTATACTTAGGATCACTAATATAATTTGGATAGTTGTGTTCCTTAGATACTTGGGCAGTGTTACTGCGCCATTTATTAGCTTTGTAACTATTGTTACTACCCCATTCTATATTTTTTTTTAAAAACTCAAGATTAAACAAAATGGCAATAGGACAATTTTTAAAGATGAAAAACAAACTAGGTACACCAAAGAAAACACTAAGGATAATAAATGAACTGGCAATATCAGACATGTCTTTAAAATTCTTGTCTAAAATAGCACCAGTAATAGCTGTTAATACCACTGTACTAATAACTGTTAAGACTGCGTTCGGTGTGTCCTTTTCTGCATTCAACAGCTCACCTTCTTTGTTTAGAAACAACGTATCTTTAATGAAAGTAGTTTTGGAAAAATACCTAACCAATAACGGTACACCTAAGATAGTAAGCAAGATTAATATAGTACCTAGCTTGTATTGCGCTTGGACTTTAGCTGAAACACTGAAGGCTAGAGTGATCCCGCCACTCATACCAAACCAGAATATCATATTCCACAGTCTGTCTTTAGAGAGCCAGCGGCTTTGCTTAGTTGTTGATTGAGCAACAGTATGAACAGCAGGAGCTTTTACTTTTGAATTATCAAGGTGGCTTGTGTCTCTATCTAAATGAGTGTTCTTATACATAACGGTTACCTTAGATTATTGGGTTAAAACGTATAAGATATATTAGCATTAGGGTATAGTTTTTACTATTGCTTTCGTATATTTAAAGTTGTATAGTATCACTAAGTGTGACTTATTAACAATAACACAAGTTCGAGAATAACTATGAAGGCAGAAAATCAAAAAACAGTCAGTATAAAATTAGATAGTGATATCAAAGCTAAACTTGTTAAGTTAGGTAAAATCAAAGACAGGTCACCT
>CAITDW010000031.1 GCA_903891235.1 uncultured Candidatus Saccharibacteria bacterium | reverse complement strand
CCTTATAAAATTGAATATCAATACAATAGCCGTGGATTTAGAGATCAAGAATGGCCCGACTCGCTGGATAAATTACAAAATTTAATCTGGTGTGTAGGTGACAGTTTTACTGCTGGAGTAGGAGTACCGTTTTTACACATATGGCCTCAGATATTACAACAAATAACTAATGTACGAACAATTAATGTTAGTTTAGATGGCGCCAGTAATAATTGGATTGCGAGACAGGCTGGTGCAATTATCAATGAAATAAAACCTGAAAATTTAATTGTACAATGGAGTTATTCGCATCGACGAGAAGCCCATATTAATATAGCATTAGATCCAATTTGGGGGAAATATTACAAAAATATAAAGAAGCCAACTTGGCCAACGTGCAACTCATTTGATTTGTTTACCACGCTGCCTATTAATGTACAAAATGATATACGTAATGACCCAAATTTTGATTCTTGGCATAAAGGATTTGATCTTGATACCCCTCGAAGATTATATTATAGAATCAAGTCAATTCCTGAAGAAAATATTGCTAACACGCAAATGGCAATTGATTCAATATGTCCTAATTCTAAAACAAATGTTATTCATACATTTGTACCAAAATGGCACGATAACGATAACTATCAATTAAACTTTCATGGATGTTCTGTGATCAGCAATTTTCCAGTTTTAGATCTAGGGCGTGATTACCATCATTATGATATCAAAACTGCCACTAATTTAGCCAATCAATTGGTATCGTTACTACGTTGATCATCTATAGATTTTAAGTCACTTAGTTCTAGTTGTTTTTTTGAAATATCGTCGTATGTTATTAACGAGTTATTTGTAGAATCCTTAGAGGTCCAGCTGGCATATTCTAGATGTGACACCTGTGTAAGTTCTTCAGGGTGATATGCTATTGCATGCAATGGTTGATTAATGCCAATCCATTTGTTGTAATTTAACAAACATTTATCTATGTTGGTTATGAGATCTACTTTTTCTTTGAGCGTGTGTAATTTTATTGGTATTCCTGATATTATAATGCCTTCATCTTGAAGATCTTGGATGAATATTCTGCATTGAGTATAATTATCGATATTAAATTTAATAAATTGTTTTTCTTCGTCGCTAAATTCATGATTAAATGGGATTAAACTCAGTAAATAATGTACCCTATTCCAGTCATTCCAATTGATATTAAATCTATCTTGCCAAGTTAACAAATTTTTTTTATTGTTAAACACATTTAAATTCAAAATAAACTTTTCAATATTGGGTAAATCTCTTTCGTACTCAAAATAGCTATTTACATTAAAGTGTCGGTCCACCCAGTCCATATATTCGGTGTATTGCACCAAATATTTTTCCATAACTTCAGTTTGCACATGTATTTTGTTTTTATCTATATCTTTAAACACTTCATATTTTTGCTCGACTGAATATACATTTAAATTTTTTGATTCTCCGGCAATTGCCCAACTCATTGCATGTTCAAATAAATTCTTTCTACGACAAGATATAATATAAAATTTATCATTTAGGTATTGATAGAATGCTAACTGATCCGAAATTGTATCGTTACGATTTTTAATATGATAGTGCGCCAATCTTGACGTTACGTCATGATTGCAATTTTCCAATAAATTAGCAATAGTTTCTAAACTTTGAAAATATCCCCAGCCGGCTTGT
>CAITDW010000030.1 GCA_903891235.1 uncultured Candidatus Saccharibacteria bacterium | reverse complement strand
TTTATTTTTTTAACCACCAGAACTAGTGCTGTTTGGATGGAATATCAGAAGAAGGTTAACAATAATCTAGATATAGCTAGTGGTAGATTCGGTGAAACTATATCACAGATTAAGGTAGTCAAGAGCTTTATCCAAGAAAAAAGAGAAATGACATTCTTCAACAATCAGTTCGATAAAGTTATAAAAACAACCAAACCTCAAAGTATTTATTGGCATAAAAGAGATGCCTATAGAAGACTTATTCTAAACGTCATATTCTTCTTTATTTTTGCCTATATTTTCATAGAGACAGCTCATGGTAAATACAGCTTAGGAACAATGGTTCTATTAATTCAGTACGCCATGCTAATTAGAATTCCAATTTTCTCTATTAGCTTTATCATAGATTCAAGCCAACGAGCCATATCTAATACCAAGGATTACTTTGAAGTCATGGACGTTGAACCACAAATTGAAGATCATGAAAATTCAAAAGACTTAATTGTAACTAAGGGTATTATAGAATTTAGTGGAGTAGATTTTGCATATGAGACTGAAAAAGTATTATCTAGTCTTAGCTTCAAACTAGACTATAATTCGAAAACTGCACTAGTTGGAGAAAGTGGCGAAGGTAAGACTACCATCACAAGTCTCCTTATGAGACTATATGAACCCTCTCAAGGCAATATATTTATAGACAACACAGATATAGCAGATGTAACCCAACACAGCCTCAGGGACAATATTGGCGTTGTCTTTCAAGAGCCAGCATTATTCTCAGGAACAATAAGCGAGAATATAGCCTATGCTAGACCAGATGCAACCGAAAAAGACATTGTATCGGCTGCTAAATCAGCTAACGCTCATGACTTTATATCAAAATTTGACAAAGGCTATAAATCACAAATCGGCGAAAAAGGCTTAAAACTTTCTGGTGGTCAAAAACAACGAATTGCAATTGCTAGAGCTTTTCTTAAAAACGCTCCCATATTAATTCTCGATGAAGCAACCTCAAGCTTAGACAGTCGAAGCGAAATCAGTGTCCAGATGGCCTTGTCTAATCTAATGGAAGATAGAACAACTCTGATTATTGCTCATAGGCTATCCACAATCGAAAATGTAGATAAAATTATTACAATCAAAAACGGTACAGTTAACGAAGTAGGATCACCTAAGGAGTTAGCTAAATCCGGTGGAATCTACGATCAACTATTAAAACTTCAAAAAGGTCACAGCGAAGATTCTAAGGAAAAACTCAAGCAATTCGATATAGCTAATTAATTTCCAAAATTTAATAAACTTATATTGTTATCGGTAAAAGTTATTGTATTATAATTTTATGGAAAATATTAGCAATAAATCTATCCAAGTAACTGAACTTATAAGATTTATTAATAATCAAATGCTTATTCTAGACGCAGAAATTGCAATACATAAAGATCCAAATGATTTAGAATCAATAAATAAAAATAGGCTAGAGAAAGCCTACTCTTTGGGTAAGATAGCTATGTTGAATGAATTTTCACGAGACATTATTGATTCTATAGCAAAAGATGATTCTAATTAGTAGCCTTGAATATTATTTTATAGACATTAAAGTTAATCAAAGTTAAAAAGAGTATCACTATAGTCCTAATTATATATACGCTAATATATTTTGAAAAAATTGAAACAGCTATTAGTGTTAAGAAATAATTAAATAATATCAATATGGCATACATGGATAGTTGTTTGCCGACTATGTGAATCCTTTTATCTAGATTGCTGAATGTAATAATCTTCTGTAATATGAAAGCAACCGCAAGCCCAACCCAATAACTAACTGCAACTGCTAGAACATTCTTGAATCCTAATACATTCTTCCCAACTAAAATAGTTAGCATCTCCACAAAATAAGCAAAACCGCCAACAAAAATATATCTTTTTAATTTGGTATTAAGATATTTTTTTAGAAGTAAGACCAACTGATTTTTCATAGTCAACAACATAAAGAGGTCTCCCTTTGCTCTGATTAAATATTTTAGATATATATAATGATATTATAGCCTGAGACATTAGCATTATGCCAACTAAGAATATAATTAATATAGCTAACATTGCCGGCCCACTAAATGCCCAGCCTAGGGGATCTTGTAAAATAATCTTTTCGACTAGAATAGCTAGACCAACCGTACCAAAAAATAGACTAATAAATACTCCCATGTATGCAAAAATATATAGTGGTTTATCCGACATGCTTATTATAGCGGTGAAGGCTAAATTCATTAGCTTCATGCGTGAATAAGTTGCCTTGCCATCATTTCTATCTAAAGCTGCAAAAGGTATATAAGACCTATCAAAGCCTATCCAATCAATTAAAGACCTAGTCATTCTATCTGATTCTTGAATAGCGTTAAAAACATCTGCCACTTGTCTTGAAATAAGTCTAAAATCAGTAGATCCACTAACAAGTTTTTGTCGAGATAATAAATTAAAAACTTTATAGAAAAATGAACTAGTCATCTTATCAATCGATGATTTATTTTTTTTGTTTTTTCGCACGCCAATTACTACAGAACTACCTGATTCATAATGACTTAGGAATTCGGGTATCAAATCAACAGGGTGTTGCCCATCGGCATCTAGCATTAATATACAATCGCCCAAAGCATTTTTGATACCAGCAGATAAAGCCACCTCTTTCCCAAAGTTTCTAGAAAGACTGACTAATTTTACATCAGACTCATTAAAGTTTCTAATAACTTCTACTGATTTATCTGAACTACCGTCATTAACATAAATGACCTCAAATTTTAATTTAAGTTTACTTAAAATCTTATGCAATGAATTATTAAACTGACTAATTCCTGCTTCTTCGTTGTATACAGGAACAACTATAGATACTAAGTATTGTTTATGTCTTTCCATTTAATCCATATTATATATCAAAATTACTTTAATAAAAAAGAGAGACGTTTTAATGTCCCTCTTTTTAAGATCACGTCGATTAGACTATGAATCAAGTTTTTTCATTTCTCGGACCATCATAACTAATAGTATTCCGAAAACAGCCTTCGCTAAAAGATCGAGAATTGTATACAAAGCAACCTCAGCATCTAATCCGATTGTATTGTTGCCACTTGCACCTAACAGCCAAACAATTGGGTAGAAAAACCAAAGGATTGTTAGAAAAGTTAGAAGAGTAGTATAATTCCTTCCAACTGTTGCTCCTAAACTTTGAGCAGATTTTCTTACAACAGTAAACATATAATAGAGCACAGCGAAAAATCCAAGACAGCTAATCAAAAACCAGAATCTTTTACTATCCGTGCTTGATGTTACGTTCGCAAGCAAACCTGTAACTATCATAATAACATCTGCAAAAACTATAGTTCCAATTAGACCAATTCGTTGTCTAACCTCACCAAAGCTTTTTAAAGCTGGTAATGCAATTAGTAAAAGACTCATTAGGAGCAGAGGAGTTGTTATGACCCAGTCAATATATCGGGTAACAAATACTTCCTTTCCACCTATCATGAATATACCTTGGTGATTCGCCATAGCATAATAAGCTAGTGTTGCTATTGATGTTATTACCATCGCCAAATAGACATGGTATTTAGCCGAAACCTTAAGATTAGAGCCAATTATGTAAATGAGTGCCGTTCCAGCAAGCATGCCGAAGAAACCAACCCATAGCCAATTAGCCATTATTGATGTAAAATACATTTTCTCTCCTTTTTTAAATTATTCCCACAAAATATATTTTTAATAAATTTTTGCTTATCATGATTTAAGCATAAATATTTTAATGATTCAATATTTTTTTCAATTAATTCTTCATTA
>CAITDW010000029.1 GCA_903891235.1 uncultured Candidatus Saccharibacteria bacterium | reverse complement strand
GTGTTAGGTCTAACCTCTAGCAGAGGTATTAAAACTATCAAAGAGTATGCTATAGGAAATAGAAACTTTAGTACGGCTACTATTGCGGCAACTATAGTTGCTACCTGGATTGGTGGAGGTTTCTTTTGTACCCTTATTCCTGAATCTTATAGTAATGGTTTGCATTTTATATGGGTTACTTTACTAGGAGATATTCTTTGTCTTTCACTAATAGCTTTGTTTTTTGCTCCACGTATGGCAGAGTTTTTGGGCAAAATATCTATTGCATCAGCTATGGGTGATTTGTATGGCCAGCGAGTTCAGATAGTTACTGCAATTTCAGGTTTTATAGGTATTAGTGGGCTGATTGCCATGCAGTTTAAGATAGCTGGTATGATGTTTGAATATGCACTCGGTTTGCCTAGTATGTATGGCATTTTATTAGCAGGAGTTATAGTAACTTCATACTCTGCTTTAGGAGGGATAAAATCGGTTACCTTTACCGATGTAATACAATTCTTAACTTTTGCGGTTGTAATGCCAACGCTTGCTTACTTTCTCTTACAAAGCCTTGATAATATTAGAGCTATTACATATACCATAAACAACAACCCCATTTTTGATTATAGAAAAGTTTTTGATTTTTCAGAACCTCAATCACTTTACCATCTTTTTATATTTTTCTTTTTTGCTATTCCAGGATTTAGTGTTGCAACTTTTCAAAGGGTTGCTATGGCAAAAAATACAATACAGGTAACTAAATCTTTTCTTATAGCTGCTATTGTTTGTTTTATAATTGGAGCAATTATTTGTTGTATTGGGGTATTAGTACTTGCTATTAATCCTAATCTACCATCCCAGGATGTAATAAAATATTTAGTTTCTGATTATGCCGTTGTGGGATTAAAAGGAATAATCTTAGCTGGAGTGATGGCGATGGTTATGTCGACAGTTGACTCATATATCAATGCTACCGCTGTGATCATTGTTCATGATTTTTGCAAGCCATTGAAAATTAAGTTTATTAAAAATGAGTTATTTTCAGCTCGTATTGTATCATACCTAATAGGTTTTTCTTCAATAATTCTATCTTTATATGGGAGTGATAGTGGTTTTTTACAATTGTTTATTCTAGCAAATTCATTTTATATGCCAATTGTAAGTGTTCCATTTTTAATGGCTCTTCTAGGATTTAGGAGTACAGAAAAATCAGTGTTACTAGGAATGGCAACTGGGTTATTAATTGTCTTGCTTTGGAAAGTACTAGATATAAAGGCTGTAAACAGTATAGTAGTTGGTATGATTGCTAATCTAATAGTTTTAATGAGTAGTCATTACTTGTTAAAACAACCAGGAGGTTGGATTGGTATTAAGGATAATAGCGAGTTAATCAGAATCCGCAAAAAAAGAAAGAGAAAATTGCAACAATTTTGGTCAGATGTTAAATCTCTTAACATTATAGATATTTGTAAAAATAATTATCCCCGTGGCGAAGGTTTAATTTCAGTAGTAGGTTTTTTTGTAATGATTTCTGTTTTTAGTAGTACACATACTTTGGCAAAAGAGTATCAGTCGCACTATGCCAAATTACTTGATGTATTATACCCAATAACTCTTTTTAGTTCTGCACTTCTTGTCAGTTATCCATTATGGCTTCAACAGTGGAAAGAAAAAAAATTAGTAGGTATACTTTGGAATTTTGTTGCTTTGGCTGTATTGGTGTGTTTCTCCTTTTTAATAGTGTTGATTAGTGAATTTTCTGAAATTCAACTGATGGTGTTTATGGTGAATATTATGGTCATATCTTCTTTGAGTAAATGGAAAATATCATTATTTAACATTTTATTTGGTGTAACGATTGTTACTTTTTGTTATGAATATTACCAACCATTAGTTATTGCTGAATTTAGTTTTTTCTCATCACAATTTAAGATAATTTAC
>CAITDW010000028.1 GCA_903891235.1 uncultured Candidatus Saccharibacteria bacterium | reverse complement strand
TTTACAAAATAGCAATATATCAAGATGATTCTATTTGTTTAACTTTTGTTACTGATTCTAAGATATCTTGGTTAGTAGCCCACCATAATAATATGGCGTGAACTTATCATCTATAAATATTGGATAAACTGGTGTTTTTTGATTCATTTTCTTGGCTAGCGTTTTTGGTAGTGGCTGAAAGGCTTTAAGGTTTAGCTGTCTTAGACTGTATATGTCCCTGTCCTCATTGGTTATGCGGTAAATAAAGCTGTACTTGCTAATCTTAGGAGTTACTTTTAATTCATCTAGTTTAGATAGCATCTTTATTCTTTCATACCATAACTGCGTATTATATAGATTACTTTTCAGGCTAATCTCTATAGATAAGCAGTTACTGGCATACTTATTCATGCAGTCATAGTCTGCGATGATTATCTTATCTAGGTTGAGTAACCAGGCAATATCGTAAAGTTTTTTGTCTGAATCTTGGCCCACAAAGCCACAGTCATTATCTGGACAATAGGTATTGTGGAAATCCAAAACTAGATCATATTTCTTAGATATTTTAATCAGCTCATAAGCCCGGATGTCTTCATAGGATCCCTTTATATTGCCTGGAAATGATCGGTTTAAATCTTTTTTGATGAATCTAGTACTCGCCTCTATGGCTCTTTGGTTTGCGAGAATTACTTGAACGTTAGGAATTGGTTTTTCATTTATGTATTTAACAAGATCAATGCCCAAGAGTTCATTCCCGTGCATACCACCTATAACTAATATTTTCATAATTATCTCTCCTTGTTTAGGTTTATGACTATAAGGTCACGGTTATCCGGAACATCATTAAGTGCATTGGAATCAAAATCTCTATTCGCTGCTCTTTTGAGCGCTAGGTTTTTAGTCCTAAAAGCAACTGTTTTATTGTCTAAGATATCTGAAACTTCTCTGATTGTTTGACCAAAGTTGTCTAAGTTACGATTTTTCTTTAAAGATTTTACTGCAAATATTTCGTCCATCCAGATAAACTCACCTTCATTCATATTTTGCTCTAGCCATGGTCCCATTTCTGGAACTGCTGAATATTTAGAAGTGTATAGCTGCTCATTGTTTGTAATCCAAAATAAAGCGGCTAGAGTAATGCCTAGTTCGTTTCTTTCTATATACCAGCTAGTTTTTTTGGTTTGACCTATTTCATTAAAATTATCTATCAGTTCTTGATTTTCGTAGGCTGGTGAAATAGTTGTGGCACTACATTGAGTGCAGTACATATTTACTTCTAGTGCACTAAATCCACTTTCGCATCTTACTTTTGTCCCAACGCATTTTGACCTTTCATACCAGGGCTCATCTGCATAGGCTTCTTGATAGGCAGGTATTATCTCTGGATAGTCTTCCTTAATATCCTCTGAATTTATAAATTCTCTCCGTTCCATATTCTCTCCTTTAAATTAGATATATAAAAAATGCCAGCTTAGTGCTGACAATTCTTTTATTTTTTAATATCTAATTAATCGGCACTATCTGGCTGAATATGTATATGATGCTTATTGATTATATCTATAGCTAGGAGATAACCACCATATCCGTTTTTAATCCATTGACTAATTCGAGCAACAGTACGGCTGCTTAATTTTGTTTGCCTAGTTATATCGGTATATTTAACTCCATCGCTAAGTAACCGGGCAGCTTCAAGTCGAGAGCTTATTTCTATAATTTCCTTATTAGTCATTACATCAGACAGAAAGTTTTCTAAATTATTTTTATCACCTATTCGACAAATAACCTCAGCTAATTGCTGAGGGGCGGTTTCCTTCCATATACTGTTCGAAGCTTTATTCATGATAATACTTTACCAAAGTAAAGTATATTTGTCAATCTTTGTAGGTTCTAACTATTTCTAGGCCTGCCCTAAACTCTTCCAGTAGATCACCCATATAGCGCTGTATGGCAAGGCCAGCTATAGAGATTGTCGATTCGTCATAATTCATTTCGTAAATTAGCTGAGAATCTTGATGACCTCTTTGCAAATAAATTTCTCTTTCTTGGGTATATAGTTTCTTATCATCTTGGTTCTGATTCCTAAAAGTTTTTATAGTGTCTCCTAGAATCCAATTAAATTCAGTATCTGGATCTTTGGCATCTGCATACCTTGTCTCTACTGAAAACATTGTATGACCTCTTAATAGGATTGGACTTTGGTATTGAATGTCCTCGAATATCTCATCGATTGTTTCTTTGATGCGGTATTTGTTAACGAATTCTATAGACATGTTTAACCTTTTGTTGTTGAACCCTAGTTTTTAATATAATAACAAAAGGTTAAACCTTATTCGAATAAACTGTATAATTATTAATATGTTAGAAGACTTTAATAACAAACAAGATGAAATAGAAATTGAAGCAGATATAACTAGTGACTTGCCTAAGCTTTCTAATATAGAAAAGGATCTCGGCCCGAGTCAAATAGAAATTGTTAATAGACAGTATGCTATTTATGAAGACTTATCGGCGGCCGAGCTATCCTCTGAGCTTAGAGACTCCCTTGACAGTGGCAACTCATTTTTGCCAGAAGGAACCTATCTTCATGGAACTTCCATAGATAATATAGAATCAATTGCTAAACATGGAATTGTTAGTGGAGAATTACTGGGAATAGTTGAAGATGGTGAAACTCATTTGTGCGCAGACTTTTTTAAAGTAAAGAGCGATATGACAATTGCCGAATATGTAGACTATATTTCCAGGCCTGAAGAAGGATTAAGTATTAAGGCACAGACATCAGAATCAAAAAGATTACCAAGTGCTAATCGGCTCAATGATTCCCTAGCTGTAATCCTTGATTCTAGTATTACAGAAGTTCAGCCCTTAATAGCTAATGATCCCTACAAAGAAGGCAGTGATGCAGTCTTTGAAGGCATTGTTAGCATGAGTAGCTTACCAGTAGATAAGCACTCTGAAAAAGCTCAGTCTAGATTTGCCTCGGTATTAATTGGTATGCCAAGCTCTAGTGTAGCCGGATTAATACTTGGTCCTGATATTGCTCAGTCTAGTAGTTTGGTTGAACGAATAAAGTCGGCTTTTAATGGCAAGATTGCTTTATATGACACCAGTGGACAAATAATTTCACTACCATCTTAGTCTACTGTATTGATACTAATAAAGTTTTATAGGAGTACTATATAGGTATGGCTATTGAATCTCCAAAATATGAATTAATAGAAAAAGATAAACAAATAGAAATTAGGCAATATCTTGGCTATATTAACGCCACGGTTAATGTCGAATCTGAATCACATAATTCGGCTGGCAGTCAGGGGTTTAGTTATCTTGCTAATTATATTTTTGGTGGCAACAAAGAGGGTCAAAAAATTTCTATGACAGCACCTGTCTCTACACTTAAGAAAAATAGAAATCAATACGTAATTTCATTCACTATGCCGTCAAAGTACACCAAAGCATCACTGCCCACTCCTAATGATGATAATGTGACCATTAAGCAGGTAGATAAATATAAGGCAGTAGTAATTAGGTTTACTGGATTTACTACTGAATCCAAGCTTGAAAAGAAAATTAATGAACTAAAAATATGGGCGAAAAATCATAAATTGGAATTATTAAGTGAACCAATAATCTCTAGATTTAATCCCCCTTGGATACCTGGATTTTTAAGACATAACGAAATATCTATAAAAATACGCTAGACTAGTAAAATGTTACCTAAACTTGAATCAAGTAAACCTAAACAATCTTTAATTTTTGAAGTCTTAGTTGCGCTATTTATTACTACCCTAATAATTAGCAATATATTAAGCGTTCGGATTGTTAAGATTTCATTTCTTACTTTTGATGGTGGAACAATACTCTTTCCCTTAGCCTACATAATCTCTGACATCATTACTGAAATCTATGGTTTTAAGAAGATGAGACAACTAATCTATATTGGTATATCTATGCTAGGAGTTATGGCAGTCTGTTTTTATATTGCTCAGTACTTGCCTGCCGATACACAGAATCTAGTTAATGAACAGGCATATCTATCTGTATTGGGTGTTGCCTGGAGAATAGTTCTGGCTAGTATGACTGCACTGTTCATTGGAGATTTTATTAATAGCTATGTCCTTGCCTATTTAAAGATTAGGACTAAAGGAAAAGCAATGTGGCTAAGAGTTGTTAGTTCAACCGCTCTCGGAAGTTTAATAGATACAACTCTTTTTACGGTTATTGCTTTCGTGGGAACTTTATCCGGCAATGAGCTTCTAAAGATTATCGCTACGGTTTATTTCATTAAGATTGCAACTGAGGTTATAATTTCTCCTGTAACTATAAGAATAATAAATTATATTAAGATGCGAGATCATATAGATACATATGAAAAGCCTCATCTGAAATTTTATGGATAAATAATATAAGAAAGGAACATTATGTCAAAAGATAAAGGAAGAAAAGAAGTTAAGAAGCCAAAAAAAGAAAAAGTTTCAATCTAGTCAAATTAAACTAATAAATAACATAATTGACTAATTAAGTATAATAAGGCATAATATATATGAACTTAAGTAATCTTATTTAAAGGGATATATATTATGTCAAATTTCGAAACACCAAACAACATCTCATACATTAACCAATCTGCCGAAGCTTATTATAGTGAATTGAATAATCTTCCATTCATCATAGTAGAACCTACAATTAGTGATGTACCTCCTCAGCCTGTACCTGAGCTTAATATAGCTCAGGATCCTTTGATTATTGGATATAAAGGCTTACTAGCACTTAACAATACCATTACAAATTCAATCAATAAGAGAAAAGAACTTGCTCCACTAAACAGAATGGACAAAAAAACACTTAGAAGATTAAAGAGAGATAATGTTTCACTTTCTAATAGTCTGATTAAAGAATTCAGACGAGTCAACTCTCAAGACTAAGCAACATTACTATTGAATTAGTCTTGCCCAACCTAATATTTTTATTTTCTCTTTGGCTTCCAGTTTTCGATTCGATTGAGAACTTTTTTATTAGAAGAAGTTGCTAGAATTAATGGTTGAGTCTTAACTATCTCTAGATGTTTATTTTGAATTTTTTCAATATCGGCTTTTTTGGCTAGTTTCTTGGGCCCTGCTAGATCTATAGAATTGCCCCTATTAGATGAGACTATACCTTGTAATAGATCTGCAAAATCTGATGTATCAAATTCTAAAATGTTACTATAGCCTCGAATAATTTTTCCTAGCATTACACGTATATCTTTTTCGAATAATTTTGGAGTCAAGATTTCTTTCTCTATAACATCAAGTGCTTTTATGGTATCTTTGCCTAAGATTTCAGTGTCGATACTTAAGTATCGTCTATGTTGATTCTGATCAAAATGTATATTATCAACTTCAACTATTTCAGCTTCAGCACTATAGGCTAAAGCTTTTTCTTCTCTTAATTTATTAAAGGCTAATCTAGATAAAGTGTTGGCGACTACGTAATCTAGGAATGAACTTTGGCTAGAATTTTCTTCAGATAATCCAAAGCTCAAATCTAGTCTAGTTTGAGCAACATTTGGCTGGTCAAGTAACTCTAGTGAATGTTGTCTTTTCTGAGGATTAAACTCATCTAAATCAACAGTTGTTGGCCTATTTTTGCCTTTATCTTCCAGTTCACCAAAAATCTTCTCGGCAATTTTTTTTTGCTTCTCGAGTGATTCATTAGAACAGATAATGAGCACGGCATTACCAATTCTATAGTTTCGATTGTAGTATTCGACTAACGCTTCATGACTAAGTTCTCTCAAATCATCTGAGTAGCCACCTATTGGTAATGCATAGCTTTGTCCAAGTAAAGCCTCTCTATGCCTAGAATTAATTGCATAGTGAGGATCGGACTCATAAGAGCTAATCTCGTTAATTATTGGTAGTCTTTCCTGTTCTGATGCTTCAGGAGTTAGAAGTGGGCTGAAAACTCTTTGTTGTAATGAGTATAGGACTGATCTTAAGTCATATCCATTAGCAACGTAAGTTGTAGAAGATAAGCTCGTGAAAGCATTTTCATAAGTCCCGGTTTTATCCTTGAAGTCCATTATTGCCTGTTGATCTGGCAGACCTTCACTTCCTTGATGTGTAATGTGTTCTAAAAAATGAGCTGAGCCTAAATTGCCTTCTGTCTCATGAATAGAACCAGATTTAATGACTAACCTACAAGAACTTGTATTCCAACCAGGTTTGGTCACTCGAGTAAATGATAAGCCGTTATCTAAAGTTTCGACATCAATCTTACTTTTTTCCATATCTATATTATACCATAAGAATAGTAAAT
>CAITDW010000027.1 GCA_903891235.1 uncultured Candidatus Saccharibacteria bacterium | reverse complement strand
GGTTATATTCCCGAGTCCGGTGCCGGTTCTTTCTGCAATTTCCCTGTATGGTAAATTGATGATGCCCTCATCCAATAGAAAATGAAAGATCACTTTCAGCCCCGTTTTTGTAAAAGCCCTGTTGTTCTTTTCTTTTCCGATTTCAATGGGTTTGTTATTATCAATCCACAGATAGATTCCATCCTGATGTAGGAAGATATTCCCATTAGCTTCAAGGTAGGCTATCTGTTCTTTTCTCAGTTCCTCTTTAATCTTAGGGAAGATCCTTTCAGCAATTACAATCAACGGTTTAAATTGGGTAGCCCTTTTAACTATCTCCGGCATTTGCCCCATTCTCAGTTCCTTTTTTACCTCAATATTCAGTATAACTTGTTTATTATCAATGGTTAATTTTATATTTCCATCTGTTTCAGTATGACCATTATTCTTCCATACGCCTTTAAAAGGAGTGTTCTTTTGGAGGTTTTCTAATGCTAATTCTACGATCTCTTTCATTTGTTTGTTCACGTTTAAATATTGTTCACGGAACGTGAACAAGCAAAATTAGTGAACATTTTAAATATTTCCAACTTTATTCTGCCATTCCGCAATAAGCAGAAACCCATTCAACTACGCCAATAACTTATTTGCCTCAATGTAAGCCAGAAAATTTCCATAGTTTCCAAACTATCCTTTTAAGGCAGATCCGGCAAACTATTGAATGGTGTATCATTCTTAAAATCTTTCATATTCCTGTTATGAGGACAATTTTCCCGCAATTTATGAATTGTTTGGGGTTTTGAGGTATTGTTTAATATGCAATGGAATAAAACTGAGGGAAACGACAATATAAACTATAGTGTAAAAAATAAAGGGCAGCCAAGACAGGCTGCCCTAAGTGCCGAACGCCCATGTTCGGCTACAATCTTAAAGTCGTGGCGAAAGTAACGATTAAATTTATGAGAATAGTGCCAGTCGTATAAAAACTATTGGACGAGCTTTTTTAGTTAACTTCGGTAGCTCAATTGCGAACTTTATGAAGTTTTACTATTACGAAATCGCAGACAAAAGAATCATTTTCTTCAATGGGGAAATATCTAATACTTCATTTGGTTTCAGGCACTATGGAAGGAAAATTGGAGTTGAAGAAATCCACTACAAGGAGAAAAACGGGTGCGTGAGTGAGGTAATATGCGAAGCCCTAAACGAGGAAGCAGCAAGGAAAGCTGTAAATTTTTGGCTGACTGACCTTCAATAATTAACATTATTGTGCGTGTAAATCGGCATAGTTATCAATTTTTGTCCAAAAATTCTGCTATTAGCACCTTATCCATGCTATTAGCACCGATTAGCAATTCTCCGGCACGTGTGCGGTATCTTTGTATCGTCCTGAAATTACTATATGTATCGTCCTGAATCAAAAATAAATTTTACATGAATTAGAAATCGTTTTTCAGGCTCAGATAATTTTCAGGTCCGTTCTTTTTTTGGGATAGCTTTGCCTAGTGGATGGTGGTCAATTTGACCGAGTTTTCCAGGATAGACGTCTGTTAGACGTCTATCCCAAAACGTTTATCCGTTTAAAACGGATAAATAAGCTATGATAATCAACAGCTTAAAAAATATGTTTAAATAAATACACTTTTATTGTAACTTTTTGTATCTTCGCAGCGTTTAAGTTGTAGTATGAAAAAGAATCTGTCCAAGATAACCATCAAGTTCTTCCTTAACCGGAACCTTGCCCCTATGAGGCAACATGGCAAATCTTTCTATCCCCTTTATGTACTGACTACCTTTCAACGTAAAAGCACACAATTTAAAAGCAAGTCTGAGGAATACTTTGAGGACTTTGAAAGCCTCAAAAAAAATCGCCCCGATATTCTCCAATTTGAAGAACGTATCCTTCGTAAAATGGTAGAGTATGAAGTTGAAAAAACTGGGGAGGACAAATTTACATTGAAAGGATTAAGTGAACGTTACCCGTATTATGCTATATCCATATATATTGCTTTGGAAACGTATCTTAAAAACAAGTTGCAAAAGCAAATGCTATCCAGTGCAGATCCTTTGGCACTTGTGCCCCATTATGAAAACCCTGCTGTAACCGTTTCCCTTCTATATACTGCTGCGGTACGATTATTTCCCGGATTCGAGAGTAAAATGCCTGCCCAACTGATTGAAGAACTACAAGCTTATGAATATTACCAGACATTATTCCCCTTGGAATTCTATATGTATGATTTTGCAGTGATCATAGAATGGTTGAATGGCGACCATGAAAAGGTGTTGGAAGAGGCATTTACTAACGTATATGGGAATAAACCTGCTGAACTTAACCGTATTGTAGCCCTGCTGAACAAAGCTACTGCGGAGCAATAGTGCTATTTTTTTTGCTTACAATGTTTATATAATAGTATATTTAAACAAACTTTAATTTTTTTTAACTTCATTAAATCTTTCAAAACTATGCGTAATCAAACTTTCTATGTGCCTAAAAAGGCTATCCGAGACTTTTCCCAACTGTTGGATGATTTCAAACTTGACAATACCATCCAGGGAGTTGATGATGAGGGGGACATAATTGTTCAGGTCTTTTATGAAAAGGACGAAGAAGAGGGTATTGAGAAATTACATGATCTCATTGATCCATTCCATGAAGAGGAGGGCGAAAAGGAAGACAACGAGTAAGTATAAGAAGCTCAATACCTATCTATTCTACTTTTACCTGCACTCGTATTGAGCGAGTGCAGGTCTCTTTAACCGAAACCATAAACAACAATTATTTTATGTCAACCATTAAAATTTGCCAATACTG
>CAITDW010000026.1 GCA_903891235.1 uncultured Candidatus Saccharibacteria bacterium | reverse complement strand
TCTGGCGGCACAGTAATTGAAACCAAATGGTATGATCATAAAAAAGACGAAGAACGGGTTAAACTACATATTGTTACACCCGAAGAAAATTTATCAGAATCAATTGGCAAAATTGTAACCATGGAACTACTACAAAAATGAGCGATCAAAGACAACAGGCCCTAGCAGAACAAGCGATAAGCATTATGAGCAAGGCAAAACAATTTGTGTATGTATCTATACAAAAAGAAGGATATCATTGTTTTCCTGAAGCGGCTACGGATCCTAAATACGCTACAGGTGATGAATACGATGTATCACATTTAGCATTTAAACACATGCACTACTTTTTTATCAAGGTTTGGGTCGAAGTAAAACATTCAAATCGAGATATTGAATTTATACAACTGCGTAGATGGTTAGAAAATTTATACGGATCTAATACACTATCATTAAATTCAAAAAGCTGTGAGATGATAGCTCAAGATTTATATTTACAAATTGCTGTTAAATATCCAGACTGCGATGTGCGGATTGATATATCAGAAGATAATATTAACGGTGCTTATTTAGAATTTAATACTACTCGCCCGGCACAATCGATTGTTATTTAATAGAATTTAATGTTAGATAGTTTAGAATTTTATCTTTACTATCAAACTTAAAACTTTCAGTTATAAGAATTTTTTGAGAATTAAGATAGAGATCTGATTTAAAATTTTGTTTAAGTGATGTTTCTAGTTGATAACAGTCGTACAAGGATAGATAGAAAATTTTTAATATATTATATTGATACTTGGATCCGGCATATCGTTGTTTAACTGTATTTTTTGTCATTCCTACTTTAATAAAGCGTTCAGTGTTAGAATACATCTCTAAAACATATAGTAATCCAGGTAATTCTTTTCGTGAAGGATCAAAATTGAACCATTCTTCGTTGTATCCTCCTGTTTTATTTTGATCGGCACATTTTTTACAACCGGTACCTCTGCGCATATGACTATCAACTGTTACAACAAATTCTCCGTGATGTTTACATATAATTCTAATTTTATCGTGTATGACATCAAATTTAGCTAAGGAATAATCATAATCGTGTGGATTTATTTGAATAAAGTTATTAAATTTTTGATGCGTGATTTCTTTTTGGCCGCGGGCCATTGAGTTTATACCACATTTAGGGCAACCGTGTTTTCTCGAGAGATGAGTCCAAGGAGTAGTGCTAAACTCTCCGTGATCTGGGCACAAAATGGTAACATGAGTATTTGCGTTTTTGTAGTGAACCATGCTATAATCAAACTTAGAATTAAATTTTTTATTAGCAGATTCTATAAATTGCTGTGTAGTAAATGGTTTGCTCATAGTTTTATTTATCATCTCGCACTGCGAAATAAATAAAGATGAAGTAGAAGTAAATTTTATCAATCAATTGTAATTTAAAGGAAACATCATGGGCAAGCCCCAACATCGTGTAAACCCAAGAGCCCTTCAAGCATTTGAAGATTTGTCAAACTATTTAGAATTCTGTAGAGACTTTGGTTACAGATACAACGAAGCCGACTTGTATAACTTTAAGAGTTATGCATGGCAACAGTATAACAAGTTTACCCAAGGCAAGAACGCCAAGAACATGTGGGAAGAAGATACCCGCAGATTCTCCGGATATCGCCGTGCGTAAGTTATTCTACATGGGGATTGAAAAAATAGAATCCCGTTATACTCTACAGTTAACTGAATGGA
>CAITDW010000025.1 GCA_903891235.1 uncultured Candidatus Saccharibacteria bacterium | reverse complement strand
TATCCAATCAACTAACTTATATAGATTTTAATTTAAAAAATAATCTATATTTTATGGTTTAATAATATAAACATTATAAATTGGACTATTATCATAATATATAGTTTTAACTATCTCCAAAGATTTTTTATGGACTGAAATCAAATCAACAAATTTTACTCTATAGGAGGGTATATTAATCTCATTTTTTGGAACAAATGAAATGTAGTAGGGGTTTGATAGTTCGGCAACATTTCTACGATATAAACTATTATTAACACTTTGATTATTATCAGTACTCCCATCGATAAACTCATAGTACTTATTTTTAATTGGATCGAATCCAATTAATTGGTTATGTGTTCCCCAATCCAATGAAACAAATTGAGCGCTTTTCTGAGCCTTAGTGTAATTAATTAAGGAAAATATTCCTGGTGACCAAATTGGATTAATTGGTTCATGACCCACAAGCTTAAGATATTTTGAATAAACATTTAACTGATATGTACACATACAAATAACCAATAATGAAAATACGACATACAATATTTTTTTGTTATTTTCAAATACTAATTTCAGTATTAAGAAAATTGAAATTATAAATGATATTTGAATCAATGGATAAATAGAAAAATAATGCCAGCCAGCTGTAGCTTGTTTTGTGAACATTATTTCCGTAACCAGGACTGACAAAATCAAATCACTAAACAACAAAAATCTAGAAGTAATTAATTCTTTTCTTTTAAAAATATTATTTATACCGACAGGGATACCTATTAGTATAAATAGACCGATAATATAAAAA
The DNA here is from genome assembly GCA_903891235.1 of uncultured Candidatus Saccharibacteria bacterium. Taxonomy (GTDB): domain Bacteria; phylum Patescibacteriota; class Saccharimonadia; order Saccharimonadales; family UBA4665; genus CAIYEO01. The sequence goes on along the minus strand of CAITDW010000025.1, from coordinate 3,493 downwards.
TAAATACTACTACTAATTGATGCATTAGAGTAAATATATTGATAGTTCCAACTTCCATCGACAACTCCTATTAACAAACTTTTTACACGTGACCAGCCGACAAACCCAAGGCTACTAGTTAAATGGTAAAATTTATTTATATAAAGGAAATAACCGAATATCAATAAATAAGATAAAATTGACAGTGCAGATATCTTTATTAATTTATCTTTTTTATGATTTAAATAAATATCTTTAAAGTATATGACTAAAATCGCCAAAACTGATGCATTTACATACCAGATAAAATTTAATTTATTAAAAACACCTAAAAACATAACCACCCAGAACAAAAATAAATACTTAATACTAAACTTTTCAAAGTATTTTAGTATGAAAAATAAACTTAGTATTTTAAGTAAAAATTCTAGAACCACCGGTCCATTATCTAGTCTAGTAAAAACTATAAAACTTGCAGAAAGAGAAACGAGTGAAATGACTGCCATGCCTTTAAAAATCCCTATTTGTTTAATAAGGGCTCTATAAAGTATGTATATTGCAAATGAAGATATTAAAATATTGGGTAAGCGCATAGTCAGCGCACTAACACCAAAAATCTTAAAGATAGGATAAAAAATATATGCTTTTAAGGCACCAATATAAGGCATTAATAGCACAGGAATACCATGAAATGTTTTGGTTATGAATGTGGTGCTATCAACCATTCCTCTTGCTGCGTTAAGGTGTAGTGATTCATCGTACATTGAACCAGGATAATTTATTTTCAAGAAGGCTATAGTCACATAGGCTAATATAGGAAACAAAGGTAAACTATAGAGTAACGCCTTATTCTTTATGAATCTACTAACTATATGATTTATTTCCTTATTCACTGCAACTATTGTAGCATTGTCAAAAATATCTACGGGATAAGTTTGGTTTTTATTAGTATATAAATATTTTTTACAATATTATAGATATTAATGAGCACCATTAATAAAAAGACTCAACAATTTTTTAGACATTTACTAGCCTCAAATTTGTTTGTAATTATTTTAATACCTGTCGTTAGCTTCGCCATCCTACTACCTTATCTTTTTGCTCACCATACATTTATTGTCAATTTGGATAATACGGATCAATTCTACGCTTGGTACCAAAAACTGGCTATTGATGTTAATCACGGATTCTTGCCCATTTGGAACACTGATACTTTTAGTGGTCAGTCTTTCGCAGGCGATTTACAAGCAGCGGTATTTTATCCCGTTAATATTGTTTGGGTATGGTTATTTGGATCAGTCAACGGAATTTCTGAAATGTCTATAAATTTATTAATTATCACCCAATTTGCAATAGGCGCAGTAGGTGCTTATCTACTCATAAAAGAATTTGGTACTTCTAGGCTAGCAGCTTTTTTGGGAGGACTACTCTTCGTCTTCTCAGGTTCTGTGGCCACAAGAGCTTCGGGACAAATGGTTGTCTTTATAGGCTTTACATTAATTGCTTACCCTATATATTTTTTATTAAGATGGCACAATAAACACAAAAAAATAAGTTTATTTTATGCAGGTTTATCTCTTGGAATTGTAATTCTATCTGGCCATGTCGACTCAATCTACTTTGCTGTTCTTGCAATGCTAATTCTTGAAGCAAGTTTCTTCTTTACATCAAAACTTAACAAAAACAACTGGCTAGGCTCCTTATTTAGTGTTTCCGCAAGGTTAATAGCAATACTAGGCATAGCTTCTATAATAGGACTACCTCAAATACTTATCAGTGCTCAATATTTACCAAATTCTTATCGTTGGCAGCTCAATGGCTATACATCTTCGTCTGAAAAAATATCCTTTGCGGACTATGCTTCCGTTTTTATTTTAAGCCCTAGTGACCTTTCTAGTGTAATCAACCCTGACACAAGCATAATTCAAGACGGCGTCGCTCTATTTATCGGATTAACACCCTTAATGATTATTATATTAGCACTATGCCTGGGTCTATGGAGAGGTTCGGGAATAGTATGGGCAACGGCATCGAGATATATTAACTGGCTTTTTGTTATTGGCTTTTTAACTATGTTTGGATATTTAACATGGTTTTCGGTGCTTCTTTATAAGCTTCCGATAATATCTCAAATCAGGGAACCAGTAAGATATGCAATATTAATTCAAATAGGAGTAGTAATACTATTCTCATTTGCCTTTGACTATATCTGCAACACTATTAAGCCATTCGTTAAACATAGAATATTTTTTATTTTATGCTCAGTATTTCTAATAATTGATGCTGTATATGTATTTGCTATACACGAACTTAGAAAAAATAAAATAGGTTTTAGTAAACACCAAGCTTTGCAAATTGCTCTATTATCACTGGCATTGTTGATTATGGTAATTATTGTAAATAAAAAATACCGTAGGCTATCATTAGCGATTGTCTTAATTTTAGTGTTAGCCACCAATACATTGTGGTTTTTTCCTAATAAATTGAATTCAACATGGAATGTTAATCGCTACGACATGCCTTCAGATCTTGTTAGTTTTTTACAACAAACATCCGGAAAATACCGCGTAGATATTGAGTATGGAAGCATGCCTGTTAACTCTGGCCAGGTATTTCATTTTCAAACAGTGGGTGGTTATGGAGCAACAGTTTACTCGCCATACTATATATTCCAAAAAGACAACCCTTATGTTACTCATCTATTACAACCAGTTCATTCAATAGACAAACAATATATACCCATAAACGAAAGAATAAGTACATCGATGCAACTAGATTTACTTGGAGCTAAATACACAGTCGTGAATTCATCGAATCATGTAAAAACAGGTAATTTAGTTTATTCAAACAAAGAAAAACAAATTTTCATAGGAGAAAGGCCAACAGCCCTATCAAAGATATTTTTGGCATTAAAACCTGGTTCTGATGAGCGGAAAGACTATAAATCATTGACTGTTATAACAAACCACTATGACGATCGTTACCAGAGCTTTAATGTTACTTTAAATAAAACTTCAACCGTTGTTATTTCTGAGATTCAATATCCTGGATGGAAAATGACTATTGATGGAAATAAAAGCACATGGAAGCCTTATGTTGTAGGAGGTGTTCCTCTACTTAGATCATTTACCCTTAGTGCAGGAACCCATAATGTAGAGTTTAGATATAAACCATTTGGAATATAATAACTATTTTTTGCTAATAGTTAGATTAAAATAAATAATTTCCCAGATAGCTTTGATGCCATCCATTAAACCAATTTTTTTACCTTCTTCTTTGCTTCTTCCGTAGTAACTAATGCCAATTTCATAAACAGGAGCTTTACTTTTGGCTATTCTGGCAGTTATTTCTGGTTCAAAACCAAATCTTTGAGCCTTTAAGTCTTTAGCTAAATCTCTAGCAAGGTCCCCCTTCATCATTTTATAACAGGTTTCCATATCGGTGAGATTTAGGCCTGTGAATATGTTAGATAGCATGGTTAAGAACTTATTAGCAATCTGATTCCTATAATAAT